>DATGSU010000194.1:0-9563 GCA_035302305.1 Wenzhouxiangella sp.
CGCCAGTTTGATGCATCGGGCGAGTTCCCCATGGAAACCGTCAGGCGCATGGGTGAACTGGGCCTGATGGGCATCGAGGTTCCCGAGGAATACGGTGGCTCGGGACTCGATACCATCGGCTACGCCCTGGCGATGATGGAAATCTGCGCGGCCTATGCGGCGCACGGCACCATCATGTCGGTCAACAACTCCCTGTTTTGCCACGGCATACTCAAGCACGGCACCGAAGAGCAGAAGCAGCGCTTTGTAAAGGCCGTTGCCAGCGGCGAGGAGATTGGCGCCTATGCGCTGACCGAACCCGATTCGGGCTCCGATGCCGGCAGCATGAAGTCCCGGGCCAGTCTCAGCGAAGACGGCAGCCACTACATCATCAACGCCCGCAAGTCCTGGATTACCTCCGGGCCGGTGGCGCGCTACGTGGTGCTGTTTGCCATGACCGACCCCGAGGCGGGCGCGCGCGGCATCACCGCCTTTGTCGTCGATGCCGAGCAGGCCGGCTTTCACCGCGGCAAGGTGGAACCCAAAATGGGCATTCGCGCCTCGGCCACCTGCGAGATCGAGCTGACCGACTACCGGTGCCCGGTTGAGAACCGTTTGGGCGAGGAGGGGCAGGGCTTCAAGATTGCCATGGGCGTGCTGGATGCGGGCCGCATAGGCATTGCCTCGCAGTCGGTGGGCATTGCCCAGGCCGCTTACGATGCCAGCCTCGAATACGTTCGCGAACGCAAGGCCTTTGGCCAGAAAATTGGCAGCTTCCAGATGATTCAGGCCAAGCTGGCCGACATGAAGACCCGCCTGGAGGCCGCGCGCTTGCTGACGCTGCGTGCCGCCTGGGAAAAAATGCAGGCCGACAAAACCGGCGCGCGCTATACGCTGGACGGTTCCATGGCAAAGCTGTTTGCCTCCGAGGCGGCCATGTGGATTGCTCACCAGGCGGTGCAGATTCACGGCGGCATGGGCTACAGCCAGGAAATGGACGTGGAGCGTTATTTCCGCGACGCCAAGATTACCGAAATATATGAGGGCACCAGCGAGATTCAGCGCATGGTCATCGCCCGCAGCGAAACAGGGCTGCGCTGACTGGCCCCTGTCACCCAACAGAACATTCGCCCGGCAGAATTTTGCCGGACAACAGCCAATTGAAAAGGAAAGCAATGAACCACCCCATGGAGCAGGAAAAGCCGGCTCAGCTCAAGCGCATTCTGTCGAAAGTTGAAGCAGGCGACAACGCCAGCCGACTGACCACTTTTGTCAGCGAGTTTTACCGTCGTGTGCCGGCCGCCGAGCTGGCCACCCTGTCCGATGCCGAAGCGGTTGCGCTGGCTTCGGGGTTTTTGCAGTTTGCCGAAAACAGAACCGGGCATGAAGTGCTGGCAAGGGCGTATAACCCGTCATCGGCCGACCATGGCTGGGAATCCGGGCATACGATTGTCGAGATTGTCAACGACGACATGCCCTTTCTGGTTGATTCCGTGCTCCTTGCCCTGTCCGACATGGGCATCAATGCGCATCTGGTTATTCATCCGGTGCTCAAGGTTGAGCGCGACGGCAGCGGCCGCCTCGAGGCGCTGTCCGGCCAGCGCGATGGCCCGGCCGATGCCAGGGCGGAATCGATGATGCATGTCCAGGTCGATCGCCAGAGCCAGGCCGGGGTGCTGAAGGATATTGAAGAGCGCATTTTGAGCGTTCTGGCCGAAGTCAGGCTTGCGGTCGGCGACTGGAAGCCCATGCTGGATCGCACCAGGGAAATTGCCGATGAGCTGGCCACCACCCATGCGGCGCTTTCCGGCCCGGCCCTTGAAGAGGCCCGCGAATTTTTCAACTGGCTGATAGACGACCACTTCACGTTTCTTGGCTACCGTGAATATGTGGTTGAAGATGCTGCCGACGGGCGCGTGCTGCGCGCCATTGCCGACAGCGGTCTGGGCATCATGCATCCGGACAATCGCGCTGCGCCGGTGCGGCCCCTGAGCGAGCTGGCCGGCGGCGGCAAGGAAGTGACCGCCGACGACCCGGTCATCATTACCAAAACCAACGCGCGCTCCCGCATTCACCGCGGCGGCTACATGGATTATATTTCGGTGCTTTATTTCGATGACGATGGCCGGGTCATCAAGGAAAAGCGCCTGATTGGCCTGTTTACATCGGGTGCCTATATCCGGCGCTGCAAGGACACCCCGCTGGTGCGCGGCAAGGTTGAGTGGGTGCTGGAAAACTCCGGCCTGAAGGCCGACAGCCATGCGGGCAAGGCGCTGCTGCATATCCTCGAAACCCTGCCACGCGACGAGCTTTTCCAGGCATCAGGCCAGGAGCTGCTCGAGTTGAGCATGGGCGTGCTTGATCTTCAGGAGCGCGGCCAAACCCGCGTGTTCGTCAGGCGCGAGCGCTACCGGCGCTTTTTCTCCTGCCTGGTGTTTCTCCCGCGCGAGCAGTTCAATACCGAAAACCGCCAGAGGATTCAGGCGGTTCTTGCGGACGCCCTGGGCGGTACGCGGCTTGATTTTGCCGTTCAGGTTGACGAGTCTGCGCTGGCGCGCGTGCATTTTGTTGTTCGCACCGAGGGCGAGGCCCCAACCGATGTCGATGTGGAAGGAATAGAAACTCGCGTCAGGGAAGCCATTCGTTCCTGGAGCGATGGTCTGACAGAAATTCTGGTGCGTGAACATGGGGAAGGGCGGGGGCTGGAGCTGGCCCGCCGTTTTGCCCGGGCATTCCCGGTTTCCTATGTTGACGAGGTTTCGCCACAGGTGGCAAGTTTTGACGTGGTCAAAATTGCCCAGCTGGAAAGCCCCGACGACCTGCGCATGAGCCTGTACCGGCCCGATGACAGCGCGCGCGGCGCGGGCCTGCTGCGCTTCAAGATATTCAAGCATGGCGAACCCATGCCGCTGTCCGGCGTTCTGCCCATGCTCGAAAACCTCGGCATGCAGATTGTCTCCGAGCGCCCGTATGAGCTCAGCCTGGCAGACAACCGCAACGGTCGCGTGTGGATTCAGGATCTTGACATGCAGCCGCAGGGCGATATCGAGGTTGACCTTGATCGCCTGGGAAGCCGCTTTCAGTCGGCCTTTGAGCAGGTCTGGAAGGGGCGCATTGAAAATGACGGCTTCAACCGCCTGATCATGCTGGCCGGACTGGACTGGCGCCAGATTGAATGGCTGCGGGCCTGCAGCAAGTATTTGCAGCAAACCAGTCTTTCGCTGTCGCAGGCCTACATGGAGGAAACACTGGCTTCCTGGCCGCTGGTCACCCGCCTGCTGGCCGAATACTTTGAGCTGCGCTTTGACCCGCGCCGGCGCGAAGAAGACGACAAGACGCGCCAGGCCGCAGCCGAAAAGCTGGCGGCCGAGTGTCGCGAGCTGCGCTCGGACGCCGATGACCCGCTGCTGGATGAATACATATCAGACGTGTGCAGCCTGCGCGGCGAGCTGCCTTCGGAAGATGCCGAGGCAATGGTCAGAAAAACCATTTTGCGGGCGCTGGACTCGGTCACTTCCGCCGATGAAGACCGCATTCTGCGCGCCTTTTGCGAGCTGATCGGATCAATTCTGCGCACCAGCGCCTTTCAGCAGGATGAAAGCGGCCAGTGGCGTGAATACATCAGCTTCAAGATTGACAGCCAGACCGCGCCTGAGCTTCCCGAGCCGCGCCCGTTTCGTGAAATATGGGTTTATTCCCCGCGCGTCGAAGGCATACACCTGCGCGGCGGAATGGTTTCGCGCGGCGGTTTGAGATGGTCCGACCGCCGCGAGGACTTCCGCACCGAGGTGCTGGGCCTGCTGCGTGCGCAGACGGTCAAGAACACCATGATTGTTCCGGTGGGCGCCAAGGGCGGCTTTGTGGCCAAGCAGCTGCCCGAGGACGGCGACCGGGATGCCGTGATGGCCGAGGTTGTTGCCTGCTACAAGAGCTTTATCAACGGCATGCTCGACATTACCGACAATCTGGACGGCGAGCGCGTGGTGCCGCCGAAGCAGGTGGTTCGCCACGACGGCGACGACTCATACCTGGTGGTGGCCGCCGACAAGGGAACGGCCACGTTTTCCGACATTGCCAACGGCATTTCCGCCGAACACGGCTTCTGGCTGGACGACGCCTTCGCTTCCGGCGGCAGCAACGGCTATGACCACAAGAAGATGGGCATTACCGCGCGCGGCGCCTGGGAATCGGTCAAGCGCCACTTCCGCGAGCTGGGTGTGGACACCCAAAACGAGGAGTTCACCGTGGTTGGCATCGGCGACATGGGCGGCGACGTGTTTGGCAACGGCATGCTGCGGTCGAAGCACATAAGGCTCAAGGCCGCGTTCAACCACATGCATATTTTCATTGACCCCAACCCGGACGCCGCCGCCACCTACAAGGAGCGCCAGCGTCTGTTTGAAACGCCGCGCACCACCTGGGACGATTTTGACAAAAGCCTTATTTCCAAGGGCGGCGGGGTCTTTTCACGCCAGGCCAAGTCCATAGAGCTGTCGGATGAAATTCGCGACTGGCTGGGTCTGGAAGAAACCTCGCTGACGCCGCATGATTTGATCAAGGCGCTGCTGTGTGCACCTGTTGACCTGCTGTGGAACGGCGGCATAGGCACCTATGTGAAGGGCCGCGCTGAATCGCACGCCGATGTGGGCGACCCGGCCAACAACCCGGTTCGCGTCAACGGTGACGAGCTGCGCGCAACCATTGTCGGCGAGGGCGGCAACCTCGGCTTTACTCAGCTGGGTCGTATTGACTACGCCATGAAGGGCGGTGTGATCAACACCGACTTTATCGACAACTCCGGCGGCGTGGACAGCTCGGACCAGGAAGTGAACATCAAGATTCTGCTCAACGAGGCGGTTGACCGGAAGCTGCTTGACATGGATGAGCGCAACGAGCTTCTGGCAGAAATGACCGACGAGCTGGCGCGCCTGGTTCTGCGTTCCAACTATCTTCAGAACCAGGCCCTGAGCATGATGGAAGCCATGACCAGGGAACGGCTGGGCGCCGACGCGCACTTTATTTCGGTTCTGGAAAGCCGGGGCGTGCTCGACCGCGACCTGGAGCAGCTGCCCGACGATGAAGAGCTGCGCGAGCGCATGGCCCGCGGCGAGGGTCTGGTTCGTCCCGAACTGGCCCTGCTGCTGTCGTACAGCAAGATGTCGCTGTACGACGACCTGCTGGCATCCGACGTGCCGGAAGACAGCTATCTGTCAGCCGAGCTGGAAAACCATTTTCCGGTCCAGCTGCGCGAGCGCTTTGCCGACCTGATGCCCAAACACCGCCTGTGGCGCGAAATCATTGCCACCCGCGTGACCAACAGCATCATCAACCGCATGGGCGCGTCGTTTGTGGTGCGCATTTGCGAAGACACCGGCGCCAGCGCCGCCACCGTTGCCAAGGCCTACACCGTGGCGCGCGAGATTTTTGACGCGCGCGCCTTCTGGCAGCGCATAGAGTCCCTGGACAACCAGGTGCCGGCCAAGCTGCAGCTTGAGGCGCAGACTGAAATGTGGAACGTGCTGCGCCAGGCCACCCGCCGGCTGATTACCCTGCCGGGCGGCTTCAACATCAATATTTCCGGCCAGGTTGAGCATTTTGCGCCGGGCATCCGCCAGTACCGCGAACAGCTTCGCGACTTGCTCGATGACGAGCTGCGCGGCATGCTGGACGAACGCAAGGCCGAGCTGGTCGAGGCCGGTTTTGCCCCCGATGTGGCCGCCGAAGTGGCCGGCCTGCGCTTTGTTCAAACGGCCATAGACATTGTTGATGAGGCGCATCAGCAGGGCTCTTCGGTTGATGCGGTGGCCAGGGTCTATTTCTCCCTGTTTGACCGGCTGGGTCTCAAGTGGCTGGCCGGCCAGGTTGAAAGACTGCCGGTTGAGCGCCAGTGGCATGCGCACGCGCGCGGTCATTTGCGTGACGACCTGTACCGCAGCCATCGCCAGCTGACCCAGCGGGTGCTTGCACAATGTGGTGAAAAGCCCGCACCGGTTGAAGCCTGGCTGGAGCGCCACAGTGCGGCCACCGGGCGCACCGCCGAGCTGCTTGAGGAAATGCGCAGCTCGGGCATGCACGACTTTGCCGTGGTGCAGGTGGCCATCAACGGGCTGTCGCAGCTGCTGCACGCCACTGCGGACAACTAGCAATGCGCATCGCAGTTCTGGCCAGCGACCATCCGGGCTCCCAGGAGGCCGCAGCCGAACTGCGCAAGCGCTATACCGCAGTCCAGCCCGACAAGGCCGAAGTGCTGGTTGTTCTTGGCGGCGATGGCTTCATGCTGCACACGCTGCATGAGCACGTTGACAGAAACCTGCCGGTTTTTGGCATGCGCCGTGGCGAGGTGGGCTTTTTGATGAACCGCTACGCAGCGGACGATCTCGACAGGCGCGTGGAAGAAGCGCGCGAAGTGGTTCTCAACCCGCTGCAGATGACGGCCACGGACAGCCGCGGACAGACCCGCACTGCGGTCGCCATCAACGAAGTCGCGCTGCTGCGCCAGACCAACCAGGCCGCCCATATTCGCATTCTGGTCAACGGCCGCGAGCGGGTCAGCCAGCTGGTGGCCGATGGTGTCATGGTGGCAACGGCGGCCGGGTCAACCGCCTACAACCTGTCGGCCCACGGGCCCATTCTTCCCTTGGGCACCGAGGCGGTGGTGCTGACGCCAATCAGTCCGTTTCGCCCGCGCCGCTGGCAGGGCGCCATACTGCCGGCGTCGGCGCAGGTGCGTTTCGAGGTTTTGCAGCATCAGCGCAGGCCGGTCAGCGCCACCGCCGACTACGACGAGGTGCGCGATATCGTGGCGGTTGACATTCACCAGCACTACGGCATTTCTCATCGCCTGCTCTTTGACCCCGAGCACTCGCTTGAAGAACGGATACTGTCAGAGCAGTTCCTGTAGCTTTTTCGGCCTGGAAAAACAAAAGCACCGCCGGGCGGAGCCTGGCGGTGCCTGCGGTGCGAAAGCCGTATTGAATTTGGAGGCTTTAGCGCCTGCCCTTTTTCTCGCGCAGCTCGCTGGCGCGCTGAATGATTTCCTCGCCGCTCATGCCGTCCAGGGTCAGGTAGAGGTTGGAAAGCCCCTGCCAGGCCGCGGTGTCATAGGTGCTCAGGTAGCGCAGGGCCGAGTCCAGGTTGTTGAACTCTTCCTTTGAGCTGTCGGCCGCAATCATTTCCAGGCTGTCCCTGAAAGCTTCGGGCGATGAGCCGTCAACGGGAATGGTCAGCCCAAAACCTTCTCCTTCACCCGCTTCGCCTTCAAGCCTGGGAATGCGCCTGGAGGCATCTTCACCGCTGGCGCGCGAGCGGCTGGTGTCGCGTTCGCTCATCAGGGCCGAGCGGTCCTGGCGTTCGCTGCGGCGAACCACGTTTCTGTTTGATTGGGTTTGCTCGGCAGCAGCCTGCGCTGAAGCGTCGGATTCCGGCGGGTCATCCTGGCCACAGCCACCAACCAGAAATGCAATACCGAGAATGAACGCTAGTTTTTTCATGAAGGTCTCCAACTGATTTCAACAGATTTGATGATTGATGCGGTCGCTTACATTGATTTGATTGTCAAAAGCCGGTCTGGTTCCTGCCGGACAAGCGGCTTTGCGCACAAAATTGCGCGGGTTCGCGCCGGTTGCCGGCGCTCGCTGCGATGTTTTGACGAGCGGCTATTCTAACCATGGGCGAAAAAATTTCACAGATTGACAGCCGGTTCGGGATTTATCCGGCTGCGCCGGGCTGACAGCGGGCAACCAGCCGGCGCAGTTTTTCCATGCCGTCCAGAAGGCGGGGGCCGGGACGGGCTAGCCATTGCTCACTGAGCGGAAAGATGCGGTTTCCGGCAATGGCCGGAACCTGCTGCCAGCCTTCGCGGCGGCGCACCACGTGGGCGTGGTATTTGTCTTCCGAAACCCCGCACCAGCTCATGATGACCGCCTGTGGCTCCCTGCGAAGGGCGTCGTCAGCTTCGACAATCAGGCTTTCGGCCGGTTCGTTTTCCCACGGATTGCGCGCACCCGCCAGGCGCAGCATTTCGTTGACCCAGGAATCGCGACCGGGAACGATGACCGGCTTGGGCCACCACTCCACCAGAACGGGCAGCAGGTTTTCATCGCCGGCCGGAGTTTGCTCCAGCTCGGCATCAAACCGCCCGGCCAGCCTTTCGGCCGCTGCGGCTGCATCAATGGCCTGCCCAATGCGCCGAATGTCGGCGGCCACGTCCGCCAGGCCGTGCGGCTGTGTAACCAGCAGCGGAAGGTTGGCCGCCTGCATCTTTTCCAGGCATTTTTCATGACCGGGCACGGTCAGGGAGGTGATGACCAGGTCCGGCTCAAGTGCCCTGATTTTTTCGACATCAACGTCCAGGTCGGGGCCGATGCGGGGCAGGGCGCTGACCACTTCGGGCGGATGGTCGGAGTGTTCATCAACGCCCACCAGCCAGTCGCCGCGCCCCAGGGCGCAGACAATTTCGGTGTTGGAGCAGGTGTGGGCAACCAGGCGCATAACGGTCACAGGCGCCCGGCTGCCGTCAGTTCAGGTGCGGGTCGCCGAATCAATCGATGACACCCAGACGCTTGCCAACCCGGGTAAACGCGTCAACCGCCTGCTCCAGATGTTCGCGCGTGTGGGCAGCGGAAATCTGGGTGCGAATGCGTGCCTCGCCCTGTGGAACCACCGGATAGAAAAAGCCGATGACGTAAATGCCTTCGTCCAGCAGCTCGTCGGCCATCTTCTGGGCCAGCGGGGCGTCGTGCAGCATGACGGGCACAATGGGATGCTCGCCCGGCAGAATCTCAAATCCGGCATCGGTCATGGCCTGGCGGAAAAAGCGCGTGTTTTCATCCACCTTGTCGCGCAGGGCGCTGGACTCGCCCATCATTTCAAACACCTTGAGCGTGGCCGACACCAGGTGGGGGGCCAGCGAGTTTGAGAACAGGTAGGGGCGCGAACGCTGGCGCAGCATGTCGACAATTGGCTGGCTGGCCACGGTAAAGCCGCCCATGCCGCCGCCCAGTGCCTTGCCCAGGGTGGACGTGAAGATATCCACCCTGTCCATTACGCCGTGGTGCTCGGCCGAGCCGCGCCCGGTGGGGCCGAAGAACCCGGTGGCGTGGGCATCGTCGACCATGACCAGAGCATTGTACTTTTCAGCCAGCGCGGTGATTTCGTCCAGCTTGGCCACATAGCCGTCCATGGAAAAAACCCCGTCGGTGGCAATCATGCGGGTGCGCTTGTTCTGTGTTTTTTTGAGGATGTCTTCCAGCTGGTCCATGTCGGAATTGGCAAAGCGGTGGCGCTCGGCCTTGCACAGACGAATGCCGTCAATGATGGAGGCGTGATTGAGCTGGTCTGAAATGATGGCGTCGCGGTCATCTAGCAGGGGCTGAAACAGGCCGCCGTTGGCGTCGAAGCACGAGGCGTACAGAATGGCATCATCCTTGCCGAAATAATCGGCGATGGTCTGTTCCAGCTTTTTGTGCAGATCCTGGGTGCCGCAGATAAAGCGCACCGAAGCCAGCCCGAAGCCGTAGTCGTCCAGCCCCTGGCGGGCAGCGGCCATGACTTCGGGGTTGTCGGCCAGGCCCAGGTAGTTGTTG
>DATGSU010000195.1:0-3769 GCA_035302305.1 Wenzhouxiangella sp.
CGCGCGCGGCGTGACCGGCTTTGACTTCGGCCTGTCGCTGGCGCTGCTGGCCGTGGGCCACCTGGTCGGCCTGTGGGTGGGTGTATCCATGCTCATCGGCTCGGCCATTGCCTGGCTGGGGCTGGTGCCCTGGTATGCCTCATTGTCGGGCCTGGACGGCCCGGCGGCCAGCATTGCCGGCTCGGTGTTCCTCGAAAAGGTGCGTTTCATCGGCGCCGGCACCATTGGCGTGGCCGCCATCTGGACGCTGCTCAAGCTGGTCAAGCCGGTGGCCAGCGGTCTGGCGGCCGCCATGCGCTCGTCGCGGGCGCGCAAAACCGGACATGGTGACGAGTTGCCGCGCACCGAACACGACATGCCCATCGGCTATGTCGCCACCATCACCCTGGTCTGCATGCTGCCCATCGCCTGGCTGCTGGCCGATTTCAGCGGCGATGCCGGACTGGAATCCCATCTGTGGCTGCTGGTCATCAGCGGCGTGGCCTTTGTCGCCCTGATCAGCTTTTTTGTCGCCTCGGTGGTCGGCTACATGGCCGGGCTGGTCGGCTCATCCAACAGCCCCATCTCCGGGGTCGGCATTCTGGTGGTGGTCATCGCCTCGGTGCTGCTGGCATTGGGCGCCCAGCCCTTCCTGCCCGACGATGCCGGCAAGGCCCTGGTGGCCTTCTCGCTGTTTGTCTCGTCGGTGGTGTTTGCCGGCGCCACCATTGCCAACGACAACCTGCAGGACCTGAAAACCGGCCAGCTGGTGGACGCCACCCCCTGGAAGCAGCAGTTTGCGCTCATCATTGGCGTGTTTGCCGGCGCACTCATCATCCCGTTTGTGCTCAACATGCTCAACGAGGCCTATGGCTTTGTCGGCGCCGCCAACGCCACCGACCAGGCGCTGGCCGCCCCCCAGGCCGGGCTCATCGGTGCGCTGGCCCAGGGCGTGCTGGAGCACAACATCGACTGGAGCCTGATCTGGCTGGGCGCAGGTATCGGTGCCGTGGTGATAGTCTTCGACGAAATACTGAAAGCGACCGGCGCGCGCATGAGTATTCCGCCGCTGGGCGTGGGCATGGGCATTTATCTGCCGTCACAGATCACGCTCATGATTGCCACCGGTGCGCTTGTCGGCTGGTTCTTCAACCGCCGCGCCGACCGCCATGCCGCACGTCCCGAAGACCGCAAGCAGCTGGGTGTGCTCATGGCCACCGGCCTGATCGTTGGCGAAAGCATCCTGGGCGTCATCATTGCCGCCATCGTCGTATTTTCCGGCAAGGAAGCTCCGCTCGGGCTGGTGGGCGATGGTTTTGCCGGCTGGGCGGTCTGGATTGGCGGGGCGGTGTTTGCGCTGACGGTCATCGGGCTGTACCGCTGGATCAGCCGGCTGGGCTACAACGGCAACTGATTCCCGGCCATCAAGAAAGGCCGTTATTGAATGATCCATGCAGCGATGGCACCAATTCAGAATTATCCTGCCCTGCGGCGCTTTACCCCCCCCCTCATTACCGTGATAAGGTGAGCACATCGCCTCGGTAAAGTTGGGGCGATTCCGAAATTTGACTTGAACAGGGCGTTTGACTCATGACCATTTTTCGATTCCTGATCCCCTTGTGTGCGGCGCTGGTGTGCCAGGCGGCCATCGGCCAGGCCGATCCGGCCGACAACAACGGCGTGCCGGTGGAAGACTGGCCCGACGAGGCGGTGGCGCTGGCAGCCTCCCTTCCCGACCGCTACAGCGGCGATTTGTCCATTGCCGAAACGATTGAGCAGGCCATAGCTCACCTGCCGGCTGATTACACAGAGTTTGAAGTCAGTTTTATCGTTCCTGTTGTCAAGGACAGCGAAGCGTTGGTTGATGAATCAGTGCTGGAGGGCCTGCCCACGGAACAAAGAAACGAGCTGTTGAAGGAATACGGTTTCACGCAGGAGGAAATCGACGACAGCCGGGTCGGCATTGAAATAGCTCCGCCGCCCGTTTCCCTTGAAGAGTTTCTGCACGACACGGACAACGACATCTCGAAATTTCCGGCCCATGTGGAACAGCAGCTTGAATGGCTTTTGGCACCCGGAAGTAACTCGCAGCCTCAAAATCAGCAGATGGCATCTTCAGGCTGCAGCGGAGTGCCTGTTGGAACGACACATACCCTGGCCATTGGCCACAAAGCCGGTACGATACAAAACACCTACCGGTGCCAAGGGGTCTCCGCCGGTGATGAAAAGCAAGCGGATTGGAGCCTCGCTGACAGCGAGTTTGTCCGCTGACAGGCGGCATCAGGCGTCAGCTTCAAAGCCGGGCACGGCACCCGACCCCGATCATCAAAACACTCACCCCCGCGCCGGCACGGTTCCGGCGCGGCGGGCGGTCAGCACACCGCCTGCAGCCAGCACAACCAGGCCGGCAATGGCCAGGCGGGCCGCCAGCGACGCGGAACCGCCGCCCAGCGCCATCAGCATGCCCATCAGGGCCGAAGCCAGCGAAAATGACATCAGCTGGGTGGTACTGACCGCTGCGGCCGCCCGCGTGCCGTCTGCGGCCTCCGCGCTTGAACTCATGGCCACCACGCCCAGCGACGGCCAGGCCATGCCCACGCCGCAGCCACACACAATCAGTGCCAGCGCCCAGCCGACGACCATCAGCGCATTTGCATCGGCAATTTGCAGCAGGCAGTAAGCCACCAGCCCGGCCGTCATCAGCACGGGGCCGCGACGTATGGCCCGCTGCGCCCGCTCGGGCGAAATGGTGGAAAAGAAGAACTGCGTCCCTGTCCAGCCCAGCGAAATGGAGGCCGCCATCAGGCCGCTGACAAAGGGCGACAGCCCGCCCATCTGCTGAGCGTACAGCGGGATGAAGTTTTCCAGCGTCACGCCCGCACTCAGGGCGGCAATGGTCAAATAGGCCCACTTGAGCGTGCTGCCGGGCTGATAGGTCAAGCGCGGCAGCACGGTATGGCGGGCGCGCTTTTCGGCCATGAAAAAACCCGTCAAAACGGCCACGCCCAGCGCAAAAAGCATCAGCATGGGCCAGCCGGCGCTGACCACACCGGCCAAGCTGATGAGCGCCACGGCCGCAATCAGCGCCAGCAGCGGAACCAGAGGCAGCGGGCGATGCTCCCCCGACCCGCGGACGCCGGCGAAGGCCCGCCCGGCAGCGACTGCCAGCCCCACCGACGCCACCGTCAGCAGCCCGTATGCACCGCGCCACAGCCCCAGACCGGCAAACAGCCCGCCCAGCGCCGGTCCAATGAGCAGACCTATGCCCCACATGGAGGACACCGCCGTCATGCCGCGCGCCCAGTGACGCTGCGGCAGCGCCGTGCGAATCATGGCAAAGCCCAGCCCCACCAGCAGGCCGCCGCCCAGCCCCTGCAGAGCCCGGCTGAAGATGAACCAGCCAATATCGAAGCTGGACGCGCTCACTGCGGTGCCCAGGCCAAACAGCACAAAGGCCGCGACATAGGTTCTGGCCGGCCCGTGGCGATCCATCATCGGGCTGACCATCAGCGTTGACACAATGGCCACCACCACAAACGCCGTGGTGACCCAGGCAAAATAGCTGTAACCGCCAATGCTTTCCACAATGGTGGGCATGAGCGCGGCGGTGAAAAACAGGTTCATGGAATACAGCAGCACGCCGCTGCACAAAACCGCCGTGACCACCAGAAGCCGGCCCTGCAGCAGATCGCTCCAGCGATCGCGACCGGCGGCCGCAGCGAATGACTGTTCGTTCAATGTATTTGCATCCCGATGGAAAATCGTTCAGTTCAGCCTGCGCACCGCATCC
>DATGSU010000196.1:0-2915 GCA_035302305.1 Wenzhouxiangella sp.
TACAACAGCCGGGTCGGGCAGGGCGAGTCGGTGCGGGTTTTCCCCCTGTCCAACTGGACCGAAATGGACATATGGAAATATATCCAGGCCGAAAATATTGCGGTGGTGCCCCTGTATTTTGCCGCGCAGCGGCCCGTGGTCGAGCGCGACGGCCGGCTCATCGTGGTGGATGACGACCGCATGCCGCTGCAGCCGGGCGAAAGGCCCGAAATGCGCATGGTGAGATTTCGCACGCTTGGCTGCTGGCCGCTGACCGCTGCGCTGGAGTCCACCGCTTCAACGGTTGCCGAAATTATTGCTGAAACCGCGCAGGCGCGCTTTTCCGAGCGCTGCGGACGCCTCATCGATCATGATGACGGTGACAGCATGGAAGACAAGAAAATTCACGGTTATTTTTAGATGAGTGCGCCTGGGGAAGACCGCCGGGATCTGCTGCGTTTCATTACCTGCGGGTCGGTTGATGACGGCAAGTCGTCGCTTATGGGCCGACTGCTGCTTGAAACCGGGCAGGTATACAAAGACCAGCTGCGCGCGCTGCGACAGGGTGCCCGGCAAGATGAAGCTGCCGGCGCCGACCTGGCCCTGCTGGTGGACGGCCTGCGCGCCGAGCGCGAGCAGGGCATTACCATTGATGTGGCCTGGCGCTATTTTTCAACGCCCAGCCGAAAATTCATCGTTGCCGACACCCCGGGGCACGTGCAGTACACGCGCAACATGGCCAGCGCCGCGTCCACCGCCGACGCCGCCGTCGTTTTGATTGATGCCGCCCGGGGCCTGCAAAGCCAGACGCGCCGCCACCTGTTTCTGTGCTGGTTGATGGGCGTCAGGCACGTGGTTGTCGCCGTCAACAAAATGGATCTGGTCGGCTATTCACAGCGGGTTTTCGATGACATTCAGGCCGGCTGCATTGATTTTGCGGCCCAGCTGGATTTTGCCCGCATGCACGCCGTGCCCGTTTGCGCTGTTGCGGGCGACAATGTGGCAGCGCGCGGCCGGCGGCTTGAATGGCATGACGGCCCGACCCTGCTGGGCCTGCTTGAAAGCCTGCCGCCGGCTGGCGCGCTGGCTGAAAAACAGCCCTTTCGGTTTCAGGTGCAGTACATCAATCGCCACGGCGCGGGCTTCAGGGGGCTGTGCGGAACCATTGCCGGCGGGCGCGTCAGTCGGCAGGATGAAGTTTTGATTCAGCCTGCGGGCCATCGCAGCCGCATAAAAAGCATTTCGGGCCCCGACGGCCAGGTGGAGTCGGCGCTGGCAGGCGAGGCGGTGACCATTGTTTTGACTGACCAGATTGATGTTGGTCGCGGCACCATGCTGGCCGATCCGCACAGGCCGTCGCTGGCCGCCCAGGCGCTTGATGCCAACATTGTCTGGATGGCGGATTCGCCCTTGCTCGAAGGGCGTCAATACGATCTGAAAATCGGCTCAAAAACCATTACAGCCACGGCCGAGCTGATACATCACTGCATTAATATCAACAACCTTGAGCATGAACATGCAGAGCTGCTTGACCTTAACGACATCGCCCTGGTGCGCTGGCGCCTGATTGGCAAGGCCGCCTTTGATGCCTACAGAAAAAACCGGGCGACCGGCGCGTTCATCGTCATCGACCGCCTCAACAGCCAGACCGCCGGTGCCGGCATGATTGTGCGCTCGGTCAGCGATGCGCTGGCCTCGGTGTCGCCCGACGTGGTGTGGCACGAGCATCGCGTCAGCAAACAGCAGCGTTCCGGCCAGAAAGCCCAGCGGCCGGCGGTGCTGTGGTTTACCGGCCTGTCGGGTGCGGGCAAGTCGTCGGTGGCCAACGCCCTGGAGCAGGCCCTGTTCAGGCTGGGTCATCACAGCTACCTGCTGGACGGCGACAACGTTCGGCACGGGCTCAGCCGCGATCTGGGCTTTACCGACAGCGACCGGGTAGAAAACATCCGGCGCATTGGCGAGGTGGCGCGGCTGATGGCCGATGCCGGCCTGGTGGTGCTGTCGGCGTTTATTTCACCCTTTCGCAACGACCGGGCGCTGGTGCGCTCGCTGCTGGAGCCGGGCGAGTTTGTCGAAATATACGTGCGGGCCAGCCTTGAGACCTGCGAAAAGCGCGACCCCAAGGGCCTCTACGCCAGGGCCAGGGCCGGGGAGATTCGTCACTTTACCGGCATAGATTCGCCTTACGAAGAACCCGAGCAGCCCGAACTGGTGATTGATACCGAGCGCCTGAGCGTGGAAGAGAGCGTTGACCTGATTCTTGACTACCTGCGGCAGCGCAACATTCTGCGCTGAGCCCATGAGGGCACAATTGCGGGCAGAAAGGCAGGCAACGGCCGAAGGCCTGAATGGATTCAGTCGCTTGAGGCTGTCTGATGGTGCCCAGGGGGAGAGTCGAACTCCCACATCCTCGCGGATACCAGCATCTGAAGCTGGCGCGTCTACCAATTCCGCCACCTGGGCAAACGGCGCTGCATTATAAGCCAACGCTGCGGTTTTTGACAAGCATTGCTGCCTGACTGTCAGAAACAAGGCGGCCGGAGCGCGGTGCTCCGGCCGCCTGAATAGGTGTGGCCCAGGCAAGGGGGGAACCTGGGCCACGGTACCGGTGGGGAAGGGGGAACCCCGAAACCGGTAGGTCAAATTGTACGCAATCCAGAAACGGTGTCAAGCTCAAACATGAAATTTGGCCAAAACGGCCTGATGCGCGCTTTTCAGCTTTTGCCGCGAAGCCGCAACGCTGCGTTAAGGCGGCTCTTTACTAGTATAATTGCGCCCGAGTGATTCACTAACGGAAAGGGTATCTGATGGACTTTCAGCTGACCGAAGAACAGCAGATGATTCAGGCTGCTGCACGCGAGTTTGCGCGCGAAGAAATCGCCCCTGTTGCTCGCCAGTTTGATGCATCGGGCGAGTTCCCCATGGAAACCGTCAGG
>DATGSU010000197.1:0-3825 GCA_035302305.1 Wenzhouxiangella sp.
ACAGGCAAGAACCGTTTTCTGCCCCGCTGTAACAACACTCCCTGATGAAAGTGCAATGCCCGGTGACCTTCCTGCGGGGGAAGGTTCACCGGGTACAAGTGGGTTGCCTCTTTCATGCCGGCACAGCTTCCGGCAGACATAGCGACACCATCCCCACAATGCCTGCTTGCGGGTATCATCTGCAGGAAACTCATCGGTGCCAATCATGTTTGCTCGCCTCAATCAATGGTTTCAGCGTCATTTTTCCGATCCGCAGGTGGCCATCCTGGCGCTGTTTCTGGTGCTGGGCGTGCTGGCCTTTGTGGTTTTCGGTCGCATGCTGGCACCAGTGTTTGCCGCGCTGGTTCTGGCCTACCTGCTTGAAGGAGCGGTGCTGCGCCTGGAGCGCATGGGGGCCAACCGCCTGCTGAGCGTCATCGGCGTTTTTTCCGGTTTCATGGCGGTGCTGTTTTATCTCATCTTCGGGCTGGTGCCCATGGTGTCGAGGCAGCTGGCGGCCATTGTTCGCGACCTGCCCAGCTACATCGCCATGGCCCAGGAGTGGGTGGCCCAGCTCCCCGAGCGCTATCCGCAGCTGGTGGCGCCTTCCACAGATGACGCTGTAACGGATACCACGCTGGACAATCTGGAATCCATGGCCGAGCAGGCGCCGCAGGAGCTGGCGCTCATTTCGCAGGACCAGCTGTCCCGCCTTCTGGACAATGTCGGCAGCGAGCTGGTCAGCTATGGCGCGACGCTGGTATCGCTGTCGGGCGTGGCCGGCGTGGTCAGCCTGCTTGTTTTTCTGGTGCTCATACCCGTTCTGGTGTTTTTCTTTCTCAAGGACAAGCACCGGCTCATGGCCTGGTTTGCCCAGTATCTGCCGAGCGACCGGGCGCTGGTCACGCGCGTGTGGCAGGAGGTCGATGCCCAGATCGGCAACTATGTGCGCGGCAAGGTGCTGGAAATCCTGATTGTCTGGATAGTCACCTACATCGTGTTTGCGCTGCTCAAGCTGCCCTTTGTCATGCTGCTGTCCATGATGGTTGGGTTTTCGGTGCTCATTCCCTACATTGGCGCGGCCGTGGCCACGCTGCCGGTGGCGCTGGTGGCGCTGGCGGCCTTCGGCATCAGCGCCGGATTCTGGTATGTGCTCATCGCCTACGCCATTATCCAGGCCCTGGACGGCAACGTGCTGGTGCCCATACTGTTTTCCGAGGTGGTCAGCCTGCACCCGGTGGCCATCATCATTGCGGTTCTTGTCTTTGGCGGCATCTGGGGTTTCTGGGGCGTTTTCTTTGCCATTCCGCTGGCCACCCTGGTCAACGCGGTTTTGCGCGCCTGGCCCCGGCTGCGGCCCGAAGAGGATGAGCGCAGCGACATCAGCGGCGAACATGCAGACGCCTGAGCGCTGGCAGCGCGACGGCAGCCGCCTGTTCCGCTTTGGGCGCCGGCGCCTGGATACGGACACCGGGCGCATCGAGCTCGAATACGAGCTTGACGGCATTCCCCTGCGTGAAACCTTCCGCCTGCCGGTGTGGCAATTGCCGCCAGTCTGCGCGCCGGCCCTGGAGGCAGCCCTGGACCTGCTGCACTGGGTGGCCGGCATCAGCTACTGGAAAGCCGGCTGCCCGGCCGTGATCGAGTTTTCCCATCGCCGGCCCGATCGCTGGCAGGCGCTGTGGCTGGAGCGTCTTTATGACGAAGGCCTGGCCGAGTTTGCCTGGCACAACGGACTGGGCCGGGACAGGCTGGCGCGTTTCCCGGCACCGGAATCTTCATCGGCTCCAGCCGTCGAGTGTCGGCTGCCGCGCCGCACCCTGGTGCCCATGGGCGGCGGCAAGGATTCCCTGGTGGCGCTGGAGCGCCTGCGCAGCCTGGGCGAGCAGCCGGTGACTGTGCAGGTGGGGCAGGCCGCGCTTATTGGCAAGGTGGCGCGGGCCGCCGGCAGCCGTCACCTTGTTGTCGAGCGCCGCATGGACCCCGGACTGTCTGTTCTCAACGCACGCGGGGCCTACAACGGCCACGTGCCCATCACCGCCATCAATGCCGCCGCGCTCATTGTCCAGGCGCTGGTGGCCGGTTTTGACCGCATTGCCTTTGCCAACGAACGCTCTGCCAGCGAAGCCACCGTTGTCGACAGCGACGGCCGCGAGGTCAACCACCAGTTTTCCAAGTCAGCCGCGTTTGAAGACATGCTGCATGACTGGATAGGGCGCTGCATTACGCCAAACCTGCTGGTTTTCTCCCTGCTGCGGCGCGATCGTGAGCTGGCCATCTGCCGTGAATTTTCCGGACTCAGGCAATATCACGGCGTGTTTTCCTCGTGCAACCGCAATTTTCATCTCGACGGCGCGCGCACCGGGCGCTGGTGCGGGCGCTGCCCCAAATGCCTGTTTGTGTTTCTGGCGCTGGCGCCGTTCATGTCACCGTCGGCGCTGACCGGCATTTTCGGCGCCAACCTTCTTGATGACAAAACCCTGCTGCCCGGCTTCGAAGAGCTTTTGGCGCTGGATGGCGCCAAGCCGTTCGAATGCGTGGGCGAGGCCGACGAGGCGCGCGCCGCGCTGGCTGCGCTGGCGGCCAGCCAAGACTGGCGAACCGCCGCCGTGGTGACGGGCCTGGCCGATTGTCTGACCGGACTGGACGTGCCCGATATCGAACAGCTGTGCCGCCCCGGCGGTGCACACCGGATTCCCCATGAGCTGCTTGCCGACCATTGAACAGCTGGCGCACCGGCGCGTCGGGCTGCTTGGTTTTGGCCGCGCCGGCCAGGCCGCAGCGCGGGCGCTGCAGGCCGCAAACAGCAGCGCCGATGTGACCGTTCTGGTCGAAAGCGGCGCGGCAGACACCGACCTGCCCGTGCTGCGCGGCACCTTTGGTGATGAGCTGTGCAGTTTTGATGCCCTGGTCCGTTCGCCCGGCGTGCCCGTTGACCATCCCGCCCTGGCGGCCGCCCGCGCTGCCGGTGTGGTCATCATCAACCCGGCCTCGCTGTGGCTGGCCGAGCGCGCCGCAGACATGACCGTGGTCGGCGTCACCGGCTCCAAGGGCAAGAGCACCACGGCATCATTGCTGGCTCATTTGCTGTCCGCCTGCGGCCACAAGACCTTGCTGGCCGGCAACATTGGCGTGCCGCTGCTGGACCACCTGGACACGGATGCCGGCATTGCCGTAATTGAGCTGTCCAGCTATCAGCTGGCCGACATTGAAGGCCAGCTGGACATGGGCATCATGACCAGCCTTTTCCCGGAGCATCTGGACTGGCACGGCAGCGAGCGGGCCTATATTGACGCCAAGCTGCGCATGGTCAAACTGCTGGAGGGGCGCCCGCTGCTGGTCAATGCCGGCGACAGCCGGCTTGCTGCAGCCACGGAAGGTCTCTTTGTCCGAATCGACGCAAACCGGGCCCCGCTGGCCAGGCGCGTGAACGATGATGTGCTTGTCGAAGACTCTGTTCGTATTGACGGGCGCGAGCTGCAGCTGATTGGCCGCCACAACCTGGACAACGCCGCCCTGGCGCTGCAGGCCGCCCTGCAGCTGGGCTGCAACGCCCGCAGGCTGGCGGCTGCGCTCGGGGAGTTCCGGCCGCTGCCGCACCGGCTCGAGCCGGTGGCTGTCATCAATGGCGTGCGCTATATCAACGACTCCATCTCCACCAACCCCTGGTCAGCCCGGGCGGCGCTTGAAGCCCTGTCGCCGGCGCCGGTCATTCTCATTGCCGGCGGACACGCCCGAACCACCTGCTGGCAGCCTGTACTCGAATGGACTGAAAACAACGAGCTGGCCGGGCTGATTGCGCTGCCCGACAACGGCTGCGGATTGGCTGATGCCTACAGGCGGCAA
>DATGSU010000198.1:0-5934 GCA_035302305.1 Wenzhouxiangella sp.
CACAAGTCCGGCAAACAACATGACTGAAACTGCAAATTTGCGCATGATCAAACACTCTGGTGAATTTTATTTCCGGCGCAGTCTCCGACTGCACACGCCTCGATTTGTTCAGCCCTCATCTTCATTTGGCAAAGGCGCATCGTGACCGACGGCAGCAGGACAGCGCGCATATTGTACGCCGGCCGCTATCTGGAATTTGCCGAGCGCAGCGGCTGGGAAATGGTGCTGCGGCGCCACCCGGTGGTGGCGCTGATGGCCTGGACGCCCGGCGATGAAATGCTGCTGGTGGAGCAGTATCGCATCCCGGTTGGCAAGCGCACCATCGAGCTGCCGGCCGGGCTGGCCGGCGACAGCGCAGAACATTCGCAGGAATCGCTTCTGGACGCGGCCGGGCGCGAACTTGAGGAAGAAACCGGCTGGCGCGCCGGGCGGCTGGAGTTCGTCATGGCGTGCCCAAGCTCGGCGGGGCTCAGCGACGAAACCATCTCCTTTGTTGCCGCACATGATCTGGTCAGAACCGGCCCGGGCGGCGGCGATGCCAGCGAGGATATTCGCGTGCATGCGGTTGCCCAGGCGGACATTGATGACTGGCTGGCCGGCCGGCACGAGGCCGGGCTGGGCATTGATTCGAAAATTTACACGGCTCTTTATCTGCGCAGCCGATGGCGCTGAACGAGGCGCGAGGGGCCGGTGTTAGACTTTGATGCGAGCCACCAAAAAGATGTCTGACCATGTTGCGAACTGTTCTGCTTGCCATTTTTTTAGCCGCCGCGGGCCATGCCGTGGCTGAGCGGCCCGTGGCCATTGCCATTCACGGCGGCGCCGGCACCATTTTGCCCGAGCACATGAGCGCCGAAAAGGAGGCGGTGATACGCGCCGCGCTTGAACAGGCCGTGCGCGCCGGCCACGAGGTGCTGACCAGTGACGGCACCGCGCTGGACGCTGCCATAGCCGCCATCCGCATTCTGGAAGACAGCCCGGAATTCAACGCCGGGCGCGGTGCGGTACTGACCAACACCGGCACGGTGGAAATGGACGCATCCATCATGGACGGCAAAACCCTGCAGGCCGGCGCGGTGGCTTCCGTCAAGGGCATACGCCATCCCATCGAGGCCGCCCGCCGGGTCATGGACCACTCGCCCCACGTCATGCTGATTGGTGACGGCGCCATGGACTTCGCCCGCCGGCAGGGGCTGGAATTCAAGGATGAGGACTGGTTCATTACCGAGTCCCGCCGCCGGCAGCTGGAGGCCATACAGGCCGATGAAACGGCCGCCACCCAGCTGTCGGAAAGCTGGTTTTCAACCGTGGGCGCCGTGGCCCTGGACAAGCACGGCAACCTGGCCGCAGCCACGTCCACCGGCGGCATGGCCAACAAGCGCTGGGGGCGGGTGGGCGATTCGCCCATCATCGGCGCGGGCACCTATGCCGACAATGACAGCTGCGCTGTGTCAGCCACCGGCCACGGCGAGTATTTCATTCGTCATGTGGCCGCCTACAGCATTTGCAGCCTGGTCAGGATCAAGGGCCTGTCGCTGGCCGAGGCCGCCGACGAGGTGGTCAACAACACGCTCAAAAACGCCGGCGGAGACGGCGGGGTCATTGCCCTGGATCCTCAAGGCAATATCAGCATGCCGTTCAACACCCCCGGCATGTACCGGGCCGCCATTCACCCCGACGGCAGCGTGCAAATCGGGCTTTATCGCGGGGATGACTGACCGTGTATCCGGGCGGCCGGGAACTGATCCTTGCCTGCCCATACCGCGGCGAAACCAATGAGTTTTTTGCCGACGCACAGGAATACGGGCAGGTCATTGTTGTTGACTGCCACGTGTGCTGCCGGCCGATTGAGATCGGCCTGCCCGCCGATTCCGACCAGCCGCCGAAAGTGAAGACCCAGGACGGCCAGGTTATAAAAGGCCGGGCACAAAAAAGCCGCCCCGGCGCAGTGCACCGGAGCGGCCGCATTGCCGGTACAAAAATCAGTAGCGGTAGTGCTCGGGCTTGTACGGCCCTTCCACCGCCACGCCGATGTAGTCGGCCTGTTCCTGCTTAAGCTCGGTCAGCCGCGCACCGACGCGCGCAAGGTGCATGCGGGCCACGTGCTCGTCCAGATGCTTGGGCAGCACGTAAACCTTGTTTTCATAGCGGTCGCCGTGCTTGAACAGCTCGATCTGGGCCAGCGTCTGGTTGGTGAACGAGTTGGACATGACAAAGCTGGGGTGGCCTGTTGCGCAGCCCAGGTTGACCAGCCGCCCGCGGGCCAGCAGGATAATGCGCTTGCCGTCGGGGAAGATGACGTGATCCACCTGCGGCTTGATCTCGTCCCATTCATACTGTTCGAGGCTGGCCACGTCGATCTCGTTGTCAAAATGGCCGATGTTGCAGACGATGGCCTGGTCCTTCATGCGGCGCATGTGGTCGTGATTGATGACGTTGTAGTTGCCGGTGGCGGTGACGATGATGTCGGCCGTCTCGACCACGCCCTCGTCTTCAAGGTTGACCACCTTGTAGCCTTCCATGGCCGCCTGCAGCGCGCAGATGGGATCCACCTCGGTAACCCAGACATTGGCCGACAGCGCCCTGAGCGACTGGGCCGAGCCCTTGCCGACATCGCCGTAGCCGCACACGATGGCGGTTTTGCCGGCGATCATCACGTCGGTGGCGCGCTTGATGGAATCCACCAGCGATTCACGACAGCCGTACAGGTTGTCGAACTTGGACTTGGTGACCGAGTCGTTGACGTTGATGGCCGGAAAGGTCAGAGCGCCCTCGCGCTCCATGCGGTAGAGGCGGTTGACGCCGGTGGTGGTTTCCTCGGTCACGCCCTGGATGTTCTCAAGGGCACTTGAGTACCAGCCGGGATTGAGCTCAAGCCGCTTTCTGATGGAAGCGAACAGGGCCTTTTCCTCGTCGCTGCCGGGGTTGTCGAGCACGGAGGCGTCCTTTTCGGCCCGGGCGCCCAGGTTGAGCAGCAGGGTGGCATCGCCGCCGTCGTCAAGAATCATGTTGGCGGTCTGCCCGTCGGGCCACTGGAAAATGCGGTGGATGAATTCCCAGTATTCGTCCAGCGTTTCGCCCTTGAAGGCAAACACGGGAATGCCCTGCTCGGCAATGGCGGCGGCGGCGTGGTCCTGCGTGGAGTAGATGTTGCAAGATGCCCAGCGCACCTCGGCGCCCAATGCCACCAGGGTTTCTATCAACACGGCGGTCTGGATGGTCATGTGCAGGCTGCCGGCAATGCGCGCGCCCTTGAGCGGCTGGTCGTCGGCATACTGGGCCCGAGTCTGCACCAGGCCGGGCATCTCGGTTTCGGCAATGCGGATTTCCTTGCGGCCGAATTCGGCCAGGCCGGCATCGGCAATGCAATGATCCTGTGCGGTCGACGCG
Source organism: Wenzhouxiangella sp. (assembly GCA_035302305.1). Lineage (GTDB taxonomy): Bacteria > Pseudomonadota > Gammaproteobacteria > Xanthomonadales > Wenzhouxiangellaceae > Wenzhouxiangella. The sequence goes on from DATGSU010000198.1 coordinate 3,391, forward strand.
ATGCGATCGTCAAAAAACACGCCCTTGCCGTGTTCCTGCAGGTTGGCGCTCATGGTTGATTACCTCAATTGATCTGAATGAATGTTCGGGTCTTGCGGCCACAGTCTGCAGACACCTGCAAACGCGGCGGGTTCTTTACAGCCCGGCAGCGGCGCGCAGCGCTTCCGCCCGGTCGGTCTTTTCCCAGGTAAAGGTTTCAAAGCGGTCGGTATAAGGCCGGCCGTCCCTGATCACCTCGACTTCCATGGGTTCGGGCCGGCGGCCAAAATGCCCGTGGGTGGCCGTTGGCCGATACATGGGATGAAGCAGGTCAAGCTCCTTGAGGATGCCGTAGGGCCGCAAATCAAAATTGTCGCGAATAATATTTTCTATCTGCTGCTCGGGAATATGGCTGGTGCCAAAGGTGGTGACCGAAATCGACGTCGGCTCGGCCACGCCAATGGCATAGCTCAGCTGCACCTCGCACTTGTCGGCCAGGCCGGCGGCGACCACGTTTTTGGCCACGTAGCGGGCCGCATAGGCCGCCGAGCGGTCAACCTTGGACGGGTCCTTGCCGGAAAAGGCGCCGCCGCCGTGGCGGGCCGTTCCGCCATAGGTGTCAACAATGATCTTGCGCCCGGTCAGCCCGGCGTCGCCCACCGGGCCGCCAATGACAAACTTGCCGGTCGGATTGATGTGATAGCGTGTGTTGTCATGCAGCCACTGCGCCGGCAAAACCGGCTCGATAATATGTTTGCGCACGTCCTGACGCAGCTCTTCAATATCGACATCCGGGGAATGCTGGGTCGACAGCACCACCACGTCTATGGCCACCGGCTTGCCGCCCTCATAGCGCAGCGTGACCTGGCTCTTGGCGTCGGGCCGCAGCCACGGCAGCGGGTTGTCGGCCTGCTTGCGCAGCTGCGTCTGGCGCTCGATGAGGCGGTGCGCATAGTAAATGGGCGCGGGCATCAGCACGTCGGTTTCGTTGGACGCATAGCCAAACATCAGGCCCTGGTCGCCCGCACCCTGCAGCTTTGGGTCCTCACGGTCGACACCCTGGGCAATATCGCTCGACTGCTTGCCGATCATGTTGATGACCGAGCAGGTGTTGCCGTCAAAGCCGATATCGGAAGAGTTGTAGCCAATGTCGACCACCACCTGCCGGATCAGGTCCTCCAGATCCACCCAGGCGGTGGTGGAAATTTCACCGCCCACAATCACCGCCCCCGTCTTGAGAAAAGCCTCACAGGCCACCCGGGCGCCAGGGTCACGGGCCATAATGGCGTCCAGAATGGCGTCGGAAATCTGGTCGGCCATTTTGTCCGGATGGCCTTCGGAAACGGATTCGGAGGTGAACTGGTAAGGTCTCATGGCGCTTGATTATCTTTTGATCACGATAGAAGGATATGCATTTTAACGCAGCTGAAAAGTGCCTGCATGAAGCCTGTTGTTGCAAAATAACTCGCTTTTTCTGCCCCCAACCATGAATGGCAGCACATGTCCTGGCACGCCCTGATTCTGCTGGCTTTTCACGCCGTGCTGGCGCCGGCCACCGTTGTCCATGCGCTGATCCACAAGCGCGACCCGCGCAGTGCTTTTGGCTGGATCGCCTTTTGCACCATCACGCCGGTGGCGGGCCCGGTGCTGTATCTGTTCTTTGGCGTCAACCGCAGCCGCAGCCGTGCCCAGCGCTTTTCGCTGTCGCTGCTGCGCATGGGTGAACGTGGCCTTGATGTGGCCCATATTCAACCGCTGCCCGACAATTTGCCGAAAACCTACAACGAGCTGGCCCGCAGCGGACGGGCGCTGACCCGCCACGCGCTGGCCGGCGGACACCGGGTGGATGTGCTTGTCAACGGCGAGCAGGCCTACCCGGCCATGCTGCAAGCCATAGACTCGGCGCGTGACCACATCTGCCTGACCACCTATATATTCGATACGGACGAAACCGGTCGGCGTTTCATTGATGCGCTCGGGCGCGCCGTCGAGCGCGGAGTCACCGTGCGCGTCCTTATCGACGGCGTTGGCGAATGGTATTCGTGGCCGCGCGCCAGCAGCCTGCTGCGCAGGGCCGGTGTTGACACGGCGCGCTTTTTGCCGCCCCGGCTGGTCCCTCCGTCCATATCAATCAACCTCAGAAACCACCACAAGATCCTGGTTGTCGACGATCGCGTCGGATTTACCGGCGGCATGAACATCAGCGACCGCCACCTTGTTGACAGGGAGAACAACAAAAACACAACCAGCGACGTGCATTTTCAGCTGCAGGGGCCGGTGGTGGGCCAGCTTGCGCTGGAATTTGAGCGCGCCTGGGAATTTGTCACCGGCCGGCTCATCGGCCGCCAGCCGATTGTCAACAGCCCGTATCGCGGCGCCGTATGCCGCACGATCACCGACGGCCCCGACGAGGACCTGGACCGCCTGCCCATGCTTCTTGGGGCGGCCATTGCCAGCGCCCGCCATTCCATCCGCATCATGACCCCGTATTTTCTGCCGCCCCGCGAACTCATCGGCGCCCTGCAGTCGGCCGCCATACGCGGCATTGATGTTCACGTTGTTCTG
>DATGSU010000199.1:0-12504 GCA_035302305.1 Wenzhouxiangella sp.
GGCCGCATCGAGAACGCGCAGGGTTGCGTCCATGATTTCGGGGCCTATGCCGTCGCCCCTGATAACGGTGATACGCTGCGTCAAGCGACTGTTCCTGTAAGGTTTGAGACAATTGCAAGCGGCGCATTATAGGCCGTTGCGTTACGTGATGCCCTGAAGCGTGCCTCAGCCGGCTGCCCGGTGGCCTGCGAGCAGGCGGTCGAGCGCGCCCTCCTGGTCCAGCGCATCCAGATCGTCAAAGCCGCCGACGTGTTCGCCGTTGATGAAAATCTGCGGCACGGTGCGCCGGCCGCTGCGCTCCATCATTTCCGCTCTTTTGCCGGGCTCGGCGTCAATTTCTATCTCGTCGATTTCCACGCCCTTTTCATGCAGAAGGCTGCGCGCCCGGACGCAAAACGGACAGGTGGCCGTTGCATACATTTCAACTTTCATGGCTGTTCATCTCCTCATGGAAAAACCGGCTGCTATATGCACCAGTCGGGTTTTGGAAGCCCGCCGTACTTGCATGCCAGCCGCACCGGGCCGTCGGGAAACAGCCGGTACAGCTCGCGGCTGCCGCGTGCCTGCGGGCGGTATTTGCGAAACTCGGCGACCACCACCCGCATCAGCGGCGGATTGCCGTAGCGGTGGTAATAATCGCGCACGAATTCTATCAGCCACCAGTGATCCTCGCCCAGTTCCACTCCGTCGCGAGCGGCCAGGGCCGAAGCCAGTGCAGGGGCCCACTGTGCGGCGTCGGTCAGAAACCCGTCTTCATCCAGGGTGGCCCGATGGCCTTGTGCAGTAATTGTTTCAGGCATGGGGAGTCACGGACCGCCTTGGGTTTACAGATAAAGCATGCCGGATGAGCATTCGGCCGCCTCGTCCAGCTGTGACTGTTCCACGACGCCGACGTTCACCGGCAGCGCAGCGTCCCCGGGATTGAGCACGCTGACGCGGGCCAGCTCATGGTCGGTCAGCTGCCTGAAGGGCGCAAACAGCTCATCATTGAGATGCGCTCGTCCCGGGCCTGCAAAAATCACTTCAAGATCAAGCTCCAGGGTGGCGCCGGCCAGCACCAGCTCGAGCATCTCGCGGCTGCCCGGATCGGCCGGGCCGGATGTGATTACAACCTTCCAGCCGCTTTTGTTCCGGCCGCTGCCGGTCGCGGCAACGCGGCCACTGCAGCCTTGAAGCGCTGGCGGCTCGGCTTCGCCAAAGCAAACTGTCTGGCGGGCTTCGGCCGCCTGGTTCCAGAAGGTCACCAGGCTGGACAGTTCAAAGGGCGGCTCGGGCGGGGTGCCGAAGCGACGCGCCCAGGAGCCGCTGCAAACAGCCAGGGTGGCGTGGTGCCATTCGGACAGTTCGCGCCAAAAAGCCGCGCACCGGCCGGCGGCATGTTCAACGCCCCGCCCGTGGAAAAACACCATCAGCGCCTCTTCGACCGATGCTTCGCTCCAGGTTCTTGCACAGTCCACCGCAGCGCGGCACGCGGCCGTGTCCGGCGCAGAGCGCAGCAGAATGATTCGGTGATATTGTAACGGGCCGGTATTCACTGGATATTTGAAACCTCAATGTTTTTTGCGAGTCTCAAGAGGCGATGAACCACTCGCTCAAATACTTGCTGCTGACGGTTATTGTAGCGGTCGCCACTGCTGCGGGCGCCAACGAACCGGTAAAGCTGCCCGATCTTGGCGGCACCAGCACGCGCGTCCTTTCGCCCGACGAAGAAGCCAGGTTTCCGCAGGAGTTCTCGCAATTCATGCGCGCCAACGATCTCCTGGTCGAGGACCCGCTCATCAGCGACTATTTCAGCGACATGGGGTTTCGCCTGGTGTCGCGCTCGGACAGGTCGAAGGACGCCTTTCACTTTTTTGTTCTCAAGGAGCACGAGATCAACGCTTTTGCCATGCCGGCCGGGGTGATCGCCCTGTATTCGGGGCTGATTCTTGAAGCCCACGATGAAAGCGAGGTGGCCGGGGTGCTGGCGCATGAAATCGCCCACGTGATCCAGGACCACATCGCCAGGGGCGTGGAGGCGAGCCAGAATGTATCCTTTCCGGCCATGATCGCAGCGCTGGGTCTGGCCATTGCCGCCGGCGCCGCCGGGGCCGATGGCGATGCCGCCCAGGCCATCATGTTCGGCGGCATGAGCCTGGCCCAGCAGTTCCAGATCAGCCACACCCGCCAGGCCGAAGCCGAGGCCGATCGCATTGGCATTTCACTGCTCGCCCGCAGCGGCTATGAGCCCCAGGGCATGACGCGCTTCTTCCAGCGGCTCAACCGGATCACGCGCGCCATGGGCGAAGGCCCGCCGGAGTACCTGCGCACTCACCCGCTGACCACCAACCGCATTGCCGAAGCCCGCAGCCGTGCCGACAGCTTTACAGTCAAAAACCCGCGCGACGGCGAGGAGTTTCACTTTGTCCAGGCCAGGCTCAGGGCAATGATGATGGAGCCCTTTGTGGCCCAGCACTGGTTCAGGACGCGCCTGAACGGACAATCGGACAGGCCCGAGGCCGCCCTGCGCTACGGCCTGGCGCTGAGCCTCATTCAGTCGCGCCAGCTTGAGGAGGCGCGCCTGCAGACCGAGTGGCTGCTGGCCACCGATTCCGGCAGTCAGCTCTACCAGCTGCTGGAGTCGGAGCTGCTGATCGCGGAAAGCCGGGTAACCGACAGCCTGGACATTCTGGAGCGCCTGTTTTCCGAATACCCCGGCAACCGGCTGATTGCAACCCGCTACGCGCACGCGCTGATGCATGAACGCGACGCTGACCGCGCGGCCCGGGCCGCCGCCGTTTTGCGCCAGTATCTGCGCGATTATCCCGACGATGTGGACATGATTGAGCTGTATGCCCGCGCTGCCGACCGCGCGGGTGATTCGGTGCGCGCCGCCGAAGCGCTGGCCGAAAGCTATTACATGCGCGGCAGCATTCCCGAAGCGCTGGTCCAGCTGGAGCGCGTCAACGACCGCGACGACCTTGACTACTACCAGCGCGCGCGCATTACTGCGCGCCTGAACGAACTGCGCACCGAGCGCCTGCGCCTGACCATGCGCCAGCAGCGCCAGCAGCGGCCGCAATGACGATTGACTGGCGCCCTTCTGCCGGGACGGAGGCCATACGGCAGCGCGCCCGCCTGCTGGCCGGCATGCGCCGCTTTTTCGCCGAGCGCGACGTGGTTGAGGTTCAAACGCCCATACTGACGCCCTGCGGCGTGACCGATGTCCATATCGACAGCATTGCCACCCGCCGGCCCGAAACCTGGCTGCGCACTTCGCCGGAATATTTTCACAAACGCCTGCTGGCGGCCGGTTCGGGCGATATTTATGAACTGGGCCAGGTGTTTCGACGCGACGAGGCGGGTCGCTTTCATCAGCCTGAATTCACCCTGCTGGAATGGTATCGCGTGGGCTGGGACTGGCGCCGACTGGCCGCTGAAACCGTTGATCTGATCAGATCTTGCCTGCCCGACAACAAAATTGACGGGCCGGTGCAGTGGCGGCCCTGGCGGCAGTGCTTTATTGACGAGCTGGGCATTGACGGCCTGCTGGCCGGACGCGATGAGCTGGCGGCACTGGCCGACGACGCGCCTGGCGGGCTGGAGCGCGACGCGCTGCTTGACTGGCTGTTTGCCACGCGTATTCAGCCGGCATTCGGCGCCCGCACCATCACGGTGGTTCACGACTACCCCGCCAGCCAGGCCGCCCTGGCGCGGCTGTGCCCCGACGACCCGCGCGTGGCCGAGCGCTTTGAGGTGTTTGTTGGCGCCACCGAGCTGGCCAACGGCTACCGCGAACTGCTGGCGGCCGACGTTCAGCGCCGCCGCTTTGAGCGCGACAATAAAATTCGCCAAAAGCGCGGCCTGCCGGCCATGCCCGTGGATGAACACCTGCTGGCCGCACTTGCAGCCGGCCTGCCCGACTGCTCGGGCGTGGCGCTGGGCGTTGACCGCCTGCTCATGCTGGCCCTGGGTGCCAGGGCTATTGACGAGGTGGTGTCATTTGCCCGTCAGCCCGGTGAATGAGCGGCCAGCGCCAGCGCTCAAACAACCGGTCGCGCCACAGGCGCAGCCGCATGCCCGCAGTCAGCGCGTTGGGCTGAAGCATGCGGCTGACCTGCTGTGCATCAATAATTGTCTCTGCTTCATCACTGCAGACAACCACCAGCTGCAGGGCCGGCAGGGAATCGATTCGCGCCTGCCTGAGCAGGCGGGGAATATCCGTCTCCACCTGCCCCTGGGCATCGACAACCCCGCTCAGCCAGCCGAAAACCGTCTGTCCGTTTTGCATTTCTATCTGCCAGATGCTGCGGGAGCGGTTGCGTGCCAGCACCCGGGCTGCACCGGAATTCAGCTCTGTTCCGGCCGGAACGAAATGCCTTTCGATGCGTCCCAGGCCGGACTCGGTCAGAACCTCCTCCATGCGCGCCGGCCATTCGACCACAAGCGCACCGCGAGCCGGCCAGCCGGCCGCAATTGCAATGACCAAAAGAAGGGCGGCAGCCCTAACCAGCTGACGCAGCACAAATGACAGCAGTCGTGGCATCATGGACGGAAATATATCATGCAGAATGCAAGCCGCGCCCGGGCCCGGTCGGGGGCAAAGTCGGGAAACCGGCCGGCGTTTGATTTCGCACAGGAGCGAGCATGGAAGGCGTGATAACAATTCGACCGGCACGCAGCAGAGAAATCGCTGCGCTGGCGCAGCGCGTGGCCCAAAGACTGCCCGATGTCATGGCCCATCTTGGCCATCGCGAACGTCTTGAAGGGCATTTGTCCAGCCTGATTCCCGACCAGTGCCTGTACGTGGCCACACTGGACAACCAGCTGGCCGGAATGGGCGCGGTCGATCTTGACCACGCCCGCCTGCTGGCGCTGTTCATAGACCCGGACATTGCTTCCGGAAAAACCGCGCCGCGACTTTTGGCCGCGCTTGAAAATCACGCCCTGAAATTCGGCGTGCGTCATATTGGGGGCGCGGCCCGCAAGGGCAGTACCCGCCTGCTGGAATCACTGGGCTATCGCTGCCAGCCCTTCCCCGGAAACCCCGAAAAAATAGTTGTTGGCCGCAACCTGGTTGATCAGGCGAGTGCCGAAACACGCCGCATCATGCAGATTTGTGACGAGCTGGAAATACCACAGAGCTACGGCGCAAGGCGCCGGCTGCCGATTGTTCCCGAGGCCCCCGAGCGCGAGTATATTGGCGACGATCTTTTTGGCCGGCCTCAATACCTGCTGGCAGAGGCAGGCCTGGCGCTCAAGCGCATGATTCAGGCGGCCCGGCGCAACGGCGTTGAAATCATGCTGGTGTCTGCCTACCGGTCGATTGCCTACCAGGCCAACCTGGTGCGCCGCAAGCTGCAGCAGGGGCAGTCAATGGACGAAGTTCTTGCCGTTTCGGCCGCGCCCGGTTACAGCGAACACCACAGCGCCAGAGCCGTTGATCTGACCACCCGCGGCATCAGGCCGCTTGAAGAGGAGTTTGCCCACACCGATGCCTATCAGTGGCTGCTGGACAATGCCGCCGCATTCGGGTTTCGGGAGTCTTTCCAGGCCCACAATCGCCACGGCATTGCCTGGGAGCCCTGGCACTGGTACTACCACCGCTAGTGATGTGGTCAGCTGAGCCCGGTTGGATAAAGCCCGCTGAAGCATGAGCTGTCAAAGCCGGTCAGGCGCCGGTTGCGCCCCCTGACCGCCTCCTCCAGGGCGTCGAGGTCCTGGTAGACAAGCCGGTCGGCCCCTATGGCTGCGCAGATTTCATCGACGCTGCGCCCGGCCGCAACCAGCTCGTCGGTGGCCGGCATGTCGATTCCGTACACGTTGGAATAGCGCACCGGCGGCGAGGCCGAGGCCAGGTACACTTTTTTTGCTCCCGCCTCGCGCGCCATTTGAACGATTCCCCGGGCTGTGGTGCCACGCACGATGGAATCGTCGACCAGCAGGATGTTCTTGTTGCGAAATTCCAGATCAATGGTGTTGAGCTTGCGCTTGACCGATTTTGCCCTTTGGATCTGCCCGGGCATGATGAAGGTGCGGCCAATGTAACGGTTTTTCATCAGCCCTTCGCGGTATTTGACATCCAGGCGGTGAGCCAGCGGCAGGCAGGCCGTGCGGCTGGTGTCGGGCACGGGGATGATGGCGTCAATATCATGATCGGGCCAGATGCGCATGATCTTGTCGGCCAGCGCCTCGCCCATGCGCAACCGCGCCTTGTACACCGAAAGATCATCGATCATGGAATCGGGGCGGGCAAGGTAGACATATTCAAACATGCACGGCATGTATTCCCTGGCATAGACGCTGACCTGTCGATGCAGCCGGCCGTCCAGGGCAACAAAGACACATTCACCCGGCGCCAGGTCCGAAATCAGCTCAAAGCCGAGAATGTCGAGCACCACCGACTCGGAAGCCACGATATATTCAACGCCATCATCGGTTTCGCGCTGCCCAAGCACCATGGGGCGAATGGCCCAGGGGTCGCGGAACGCAACCATGCCCTGCCCGGCTATCAGCGCCACCGCTGCATAGGCACCGCTGCAGCGCCTGTGAACCCCGTCGACGGCCGCGAAAACATCGGCGGGTCGCAAGCCGTTGCGCGTATAGCGGTTGAGTTCGTGGGCCAGAACGTTGAGCAGCACCTCGGATGACGAACCGGTGTTGATATGCCGCCGGTCAAGGGCAAACAGCTCATCGCGCATGGCTTTTGAATTGACCAGATTGCCGTTGCTGGCCAGGGAAATCCCGCACGGCGAATTGACGTACATGGGCTGGATTTCGTCCTGCTGGCTGCCGCCGCCGTCGGGACTGCGCACGTGGCCGACACCGAATTTGCCGGTCAGCCCAACCACATCATCTTCATCGAACACGTCGCGCACCAGCCCGGGGCCGCGCGCAGACAGCATATGGTCATTGTCCAGCGTGGTGATGCCGGCGGCATCCTGGCCACGGTGCTGAAGTATGGTCAGGGCATCATAAAGCCTGGCCGCAACCGGCGAACGGCCTGCAATACCTACAATTCCGGACATGTCAGGTTTCCGCTTCCTCAGTGATTTCTTCAGGCAGGTAGGCCTGGATTGACTCCGGGAAATACTCGACCACGTGCCGCGACAGACGCTCCATTTCGGGCAGCAGCAGAGAGCTTTCCCACCACGGGTCTTTTACAAAAGGGGTGAAGCCGGCAATGATAACCGCCGCCAGCACCATGGCCAGCCCGCGCAGTGCGCCAAACAGTGCGCCCGCCAGGCGGTCGCTGCCGCTCAGGCCGGTGTTGGCCACCAGCTTGCCCAGCAGGTAGTTGATGAGCCCGCCCACGGCCAGCACCAGAACAAAAACCCCGACAAAGGCAATGATGACGCGCACCGACGGCACATCAACCGCGCTCTCCAGCCTCACGGCCAGCGGTCCGGCAGCCTGCAGCGCGGCGTAGCCGGCCGCCACCCACACCAGCAGCGAGAACACTTCGCGTACAAAGCCCCGAAAAAGGCTGACCAGCGTGGAAATGAGAACAATGCCAATGATGGCGTAGTCGGCCCAGTTCACGGATGCGAAACCACGATGCCGTCCAGCCCCTGCTCGTCGCGCAGCCTGGCGAGCAGTTCTTCGGCCGCCGAACGATTGTCATATATGCCCGCACGCACCCGCCAAATGGTTCTTTCCCCTGCCGGTTCGCCGTGCATGAAGCTGTCATGGCCGGCGTCACGCAGCCTGGCAACCAGCTGCTCGGCGTTTTTGCGGCTGGCAAATGACCCCACCTGAACCGTCAGGCCGCTTCTTTCTCCAGAACCGCTTGCGCTGGACAGTTCCCTTACCGCCGGTTCCACGCCCCTGACGGTGGCCGCAATCTGCTTGCGCACGCGCTCGGCCGCATCCTTGTCGCCGTAGGGGCCGGTGCGCAGGCGGTGAAGCTGCGCCTGGTCGCGCACCAGCACGTCTTCAATTACAGCATGTCCCAGCTCCTTGAGTCGCTGACTGATTGAGTCTGCCGTTTTGCCGCTGCTGAAAACCGCCACCTGAACCACCCAGCGCCCCTGCGGATCGGCGTGCACATCGGGCTCTGGCGCACGCTCGGGTGAGTAATCGTCTTCGGCCGTCGTCTCATCCGCTGCAGCTTCAGGGGTTTCCGGCTCGTCAAGCGGGGCGGGCTCATCGTCTGAGACTTCATGCTCTGCCCCCTGCCCGGACACATCAGCCAGCTCATCGTCCTCGTCCGGCCGTTCCCCGGCCGGGTCGGCATGGCCGATTGTATTGTCCAGAACATCGATGTCATTGAGCGCAAGATCGACCGATTCATCCACCGGCACGGCCGGTTCTTCCCTCTGCCTGGCCGGGCGGCGCGATTCATCAGGCGCCAGCGACAGCCGCCTGACGCGGGTTTCGCCGGCATTGCGCTCGGGCAGCTCCATCATGCGCTCGCCCGTGTCGCGTGAACTGCTGCCGCTGTCGAACAGCATGGGCAGAAAAATGACCGCCAGCGCAATCAGAATGCTGGCTCCTATCAGTCGCTGCTTCAAAAGCTTGTCCATAAACTACCGGATCCGCCGGGAAGACCAATGATTCAATGCTTCAGCAGCCGTCATAAACGACCCGAACACAACGATTCGGTCGTCGGGACCGCTGCCTGCCAGCGCCTGTTCAAGCGCGGCGCCCACCGATTCTACCGCCTTCATGCGGCCGGAAACACCCGCCCCCTGCAACTCATTGATAATGGCGGCCGAGCCCTGACCGCGCTCAGCGGCCAGCGGCGCAACCAGCCAGTCCGAGAAGCACCGCTCAAGCGCGCGGCCAATGCCGGCAATATCCTTGTTCTGCAATGCGCTGAACACTGCCGTGCTGCGCCCGGAATGCGGCCCCAGGGCGCCGGCCAGAGCCTGTGCCGCGGCCGGGTTGTGGGCCACATCCACGATCACCTCCGGGTTTTTTGCCAGCTGCTGAAATCGCCCCGCCAGCTGCACCTGTGCCAGCCCCCGGGCCATTGTTTCGGCAGACACGGGCAGGCGGTCGCGCAGCGTTCGCAGGGCCAGAACCGCCAGGGCCGCATTGCGGCATTGCCAGGCGCCCGGCAGGGCCGGCGGCGCAAAAGCCAGGCGCCCGGCGCCCGAAACATCTTTCAGGACAAAGCCCGATGAGCCCTGCTCATAGACGTCGTTGAGCAGAACTGTTTGCGCGCCCATTTCCAGAAGGTGGGCCAGCAGTCCGTCCGGCAGCTGAGCCTCGCCAATAATGACGGGACGCCCCGGACGCGCAATACCGGCTTTTTCCAGACCGATATGCCGGCGATCGGCGCCCAGAAACTCGACGTGATCTATGCCTATGGATGTAATCACCGCCACGTCGGGATCAATAATGTTGACGGCATCCAGCCGGCCGCCCAGCCCGACCTCGAGCACCACGGCATCGATACTGCCGCAGGACGCCATGGCCAGGGCCGCCAGGGTGATGTGCTCGAAATAGGTCAGCGCCACGCTGCCGCGAGCGCGTTCCACCTGATCGAATGCGGCTGCAATGTCATGCTCGGCAGCCGGCCGGCCGCCGATGCGAATGCGTTCTGAAAAACTGACCAGATGAGGCGAGGTATAAACCAGAGGGCGGTGGCCTGCCGCCGTCAGCATGGCTTCGAGCATGGCCACCGTTGAGCCCTTGCCGTTGGTGCCCGCCACCGTGATGACCGGTGCGGAAATGACTCCCGCCATGCGCTTCCAGACCTGGCGGACGCGATCCAGGCCCAGGTCGATATGCGCTTCGGAAGAGCGCTTTTCCAAAAGCGCCAGCCAGGCGGCCAGACTGCGGGTCGGGCAGTGAGCAGCCGCCGGCGGCTCGTCAGTCTGCATCCTTTCCTTCTTCTTCGGCCGGGCTGGATGCCTGATCCGCATCGGCCCCGGAAGGCTCTTCACTGTCCGGGCCCCGATCAGGTTTTGCGTCGTCATCGCCGCCCGGCTCGCCGGTTTCATTTTCAGTGGCTGATTCAGCGTCCCGACCGTCGTTTTCGCCATCCACACCGGACGAGGACGATGACGGGCCGGGATTTTCCTGCGTCTCTTTCTGTTCGCCTGCCCCGGGCTCCGGACTGTTGTCCTGGCCGGCGCCGCTGTCGGTGGCGGAATCGGCAAACAAGTCACCCTCAGCTTCAGCGCTCTTGCGCCTTGACGACATCAGCATGATCAGCAGCCCGTGGATGCGCGAGCGCAGCTCGCGGCGATCGACGATCTGGTCGACAACACCTTTTTCAAGCAAAAACTCGGAGCGCTGGAAACCCTCGGGCAGCTTTTCGCGGACAGTTTGTTCAATCACGCGCGGCCCGGCAAAGCCGATCAGCGCGTTGGGCTCGGCCAGATGGATGTCACCAAGCATGCCCAGGCTGGCTGAAACACCGCCGGTGGTGGGATGGGTCAGCACCACGATATAAGGCAGGCCGGCTTCGGCCAGGCGGGCCAGGGCGGCCGATGTGCGCGCCATCTGCATCAGCGAAAACAAGCCTTCCTGCATGCGGGCTCCGCCCGAGGCCGAAAAACACACCAGCGGCAACTCGCGCCTCAGGCTTTCTTCTGCGGCCAGCACAAAGCGCTGGCCCACCACCGAACCCATGGAACCACCCATGAAACGAAAATCGAAGGCGCAGGCAACCAGCTCCATGTCCATAAGCGGGCCGCGCAGGGCGACCAGGGCGTCTCTCTCGCCGGTGTTTTTCTGGCTGGCGGTGATGCGGTCGCGGTATTTCTTGGTGTCGCGAAAACGCAGCACGTCGACAGGTTCCAGATCGGCCCCTATTTCATCGTGCTCCCCGTCGTCGAGAAAGGATTCCAGCCGGGCCCGCCCCACCAGCGGCATATGGTGGCTGCACTTGGGGCAAACGTTCAGGTTGCGCTCCAATTCGGGCCGGTACAGCACCGACTCGCAGGCCTTGCATTTGGTCCACAGCCCGTCGGGCACCTTGCGTCTTTTCGAGCCTTCGGTGCGAATGCGCCCGGGCATCAATTTCTGAAACCAGTTCATTCAGATACTCACAGCTTTGTTTTGCCCGGCGACAGACTCGTCCAGCGCCCGGCGAATGGGTTCAAGATATTCGGTGGTGGCGCGCACGGCCTGTTCGGTGGTGCCCGCCTCGCCCAGGCGCCTGACCAGCGCCGAGCCGATAATGACCGCATCGGCACATGCGGCGACAGCGGCCGCCTGCTGCGCGGTGCGAATGCCAAAACCGACGGCCACCGGCAGGTCGATGGCCGCGCGCACGCGCTCAACCTCGGAGCCAAGGGCGGCGGTGTCCAGGGTGGCGGCACCGGTGACGCCCTTGACGGAAATATAATACAGAAAACCGGCCGCGCGGCTGGCGGTCAGCTCGAGCCGCGATGCGGTGGTGGTGGGTGCGGCAAGAAATATCTGATGCAGCCCGGCGGCGGCCAGCAGGGCCTGCATTTGCTCCGATTCATCCACCGGACAGTCGGCAATCAGCAGGCCGTCGGCCCCGGCATCGGCGGCCTGGCGACAGAATGTTTCGGCTCCGCGACGCTCGATGAGGTTGGCGTAGCCCATGAAAATCACCGGCGTATTCTGGTCGCGCCGCCTGAATTCCGCCACCATGGCCAGCACCTCGTCGGTGCCCGTGCCCTGCTCAAGCGCGCTGGCACAGGCCTGCTGAATGACCGGTCCATCGGCCATGACATCGGAAAAGGGCATGCCGACCTCGATCAGATCGGCCCCGGCGGCCACGGCGGCATGCATGACGGGCACGGTGGCCGCAGGTTCGGGATAGCCGGCCGTCACGTAGGGAATCAGGCCTTTTCTGCCCTGCTGCCTGAGCTGCTCAAAACGGGCGTCAATGCGGTTCACAGCGTCATTCCTTCTAGCTGGGCCACGGTATTGATGTCCTTGTCGCCGCGGCCGGACAGGTTGACCAGAACAATGCGGTCGCGATCAAGCCCGGCCGCCAGCTTCATTCCGTAAGCCACGGCGTGGGCGCTTTCCAGTGCCGGCATGATGCCTTCCACGCGGGTCAGCTCGTGGAACGCGGCCAGCGCCTCCTCGTCGGTGACCCCGTGATAGCTGGCGCGGCCGCTGTCCTTGAGCCAGGCGTGCTCGGGGCCCACGCCGGGGTAGTCCAGGCCGGCGGAAACGGAATGCGTGTCAAGAATCTGGCCGTCGTCGTCGTCGAGCAAATAGGTGCGCGAGCCGTGCAGTACGCCAATGCGACCGGCGCTCAGGCTGGCTGCGTGCTGCAGCCCCTCCAGCCCGCGCCCGGCGGCCTCGGCGCCGTACATGGCGACGTCCTGGTCGCTTACAAACGGGTAAAAAAGCCCCATGGCATTGGAGCCGCCGCCCACGCAGGCCACCAGCGCGTCGGGCAGCCGTCCGAAAAGGTCGAGCATCTGGCGGCGCGCCTCGCGGCCGACCACGGCGCTGAAGTCCCTGACCATGGCCGGGTACGGGTGCGGCCCGGCCACCGTGCCCAGCACGTAGAACGTGTTGTCGACATTGGTGACCCAGTCGCGCATGGCCTCGTTAAGCGCATCCTTGAGCGTTCTTGAACCC
>DATGSU010000200.1:0-21270 GCA_035302305.1 Wenzhouxiangella sp.
CTCAACCGCGCCGGCAACGATCTGCTGGATCAGGACCGAAGAAAAAACTGGGTCGGCCGCTATCTGGGAGACAAACCGTGATTCCGCAATTCAACTATGCTTTTTATGTTTGGAGCAGCTATGGCCTGTTTGCTGCCGTCATGGCCTGGCAGTTTTTTCAGCCCCTGGTACAGCGGCGCAAAATAATGGCCGAACTGCGGGAGCAGGAAGCCTTGAAATCAGGAGGTTATCATGACACCGGCGCGTAAAAAACGACTTCTTATGGTGCTCGTTCTGGTGGTTGGCGTAGGCGCTGCAACTGCCCTGGCCCTGGTGGCCCTCAGCGACAACATGCTGCATTTTGTCAGCCCCACCGACGTTCACGACAGCGGCGCACCGGCCGACCGACGCATTCGCCTTGGCGGGCTGGTGGCGGCCAATTCGGTCGATCGCGATGCCGAAACCCTGAAGGTCAACTTTGTTGTTACCGATGGCCGCTACGATGTACCGGTCAGTTTTCAGGGCATTCTGCCCGACCTGTTTCGCGAAGGCCAGGGGGTCATCGCGCACGGTCAGCTTGACGAAAGCGGGCATTTTCACGCCGATGAAGTGCTTGCCCGGCACGACGAAACCTATATGCCGCCCGAAGTGATGAAGTCGCTGGAAGCGGCCGGTCATCCGGCAGGGGCCTCCGACAAATGAGCGCCGAGTTTGGTCAGATATCCCTGATACTCGCCCTGCTTCTGGCCGGCGTCCTTGCCGTTGTGCCCCTGATTGGCGCACAGCGCGGCAACCAGGCCCTGATGAGGCTGGCGCCGTCGCTGGCCATTGGGCATTTCGTTTTTCTGGCGGGCGCATTTGCGGCGCTGGCCGTGGCATTCATACAACATGATTTCACCGTTACCTATGTGGCCCTGCACTCCAACCTTTTGCTGCCGTGGTTCTATCGCCTGACGGCCGTTTGGGGAAGCCACGAAGGCTCGCTGCTGCTGTGGATGCTGCTGTTTGGTGGCTGGATGCTGGCCGTGGCGGTCTTTTCACGCTCGCTGCCGCGGCCATTTCTGGCCCGCGTGCTGTCCGTCATGGGCTTTATTTCGGTTGGTTTTCTGCTGTTCATCCTGCTTACCTCCAATCCGTTCGAGCGCATTGTTCCCGGCCCCATAGACGGCCAGGACCTCAATCCGCTGCTGCAGGATCCGGGCATGATCTTCCACCCGCCGCTTTTGTACATGGGTTACGTGGGTTTTGCCGTGGCCTTTGCGTTTGCCATTGCCGGGCTTATCGGCGGCAGGATAGAGCGCGACTGGGTGCGCTGGGCACGTCCCTGGACCATGGCGGCCTGGGCATCGCTGACTTTTGGCATCGCGCTGGGCTCCTGGTGGGCCTACTACGAACTGGGCTGGGGCGGCTGGTGGTTCTGGGACCCGGTTGAAAACGCCTCGTTTATTCCCTGGCTGATTGGTACGGCGCTGATTCATTCGCAGGCGGTCACCGAAAAACGCGGTGCGTTTCCTGCCTGGACAGTGCTGCTGTCCATCGCCGCATTTTCCATGTCACTGCTGGGCACGTTTCTGGTGCGCTCGGGCGTGCTGACCTCGGTGCACGCCTTTGCCAACGACCCGGAGCGCGGCCTGTTCATTCTCGGCTTCATGGTGCTGATCACCGGCGGCGCCCTGCTGCTCTATGCGCTGCGCGCGCCGCGCATCATGACTGGCTCCGGCTTTGACTGGATCAGCCGCGAATCGCTGCTGCTGCTCAACAACGTGTTTTTCACCGTCTCGGCGGCCATGGTGCTGCTGGGAACGCTCTACCCGCTCATTATCGACTTCATGGGCTGGGGCCAGATTTCCGTCGGCCCGCCGTATTTTGGCGCCATGTTCATTCTGCTGATGACGCCGGTTGTGGTGCTGCTGCCACTGGGGCCCTTTACGCGCTGGAAGCGTGATCAGACCGCGCGTGTTCTTGCCCCGCTGGCCATTGCTGCAGTGTTCTCCATCCTGGGTGCACTGATAATCTGTGCCGTGCTGAACGCATGGAGCCTGCGGGCTTTCAGCGGGTGGCTGGGCGGGCTGTGGCTGATTGCCGGCACGCTGGCCTATGCAGTTCGCACCGCTCGTGCCAGCCGCCGCGGGCTGCCTCGACACCAGCTTGGCATGGCGCTGGCGCATGCGGGCGTGGGCATATTCATCATTGGAGCCGCCATGGTCGAGGCCCACACATTCGAGCGTGATGTACGCCTGGCGCCCGGCCAGGCCGTGGAAGAGTCCGGCTACCGGTTTCAGCTTGATGAGGTGGCGCTGGTCAAGGGCCCCAACTGGCGCGCAGAGGAAGGCCGCTTTCGCATCTTCAGGGGCGGGCGTGAAATCGCGCAAATGAATCCGCAGAAGCGCCACTACTACCGCGGCAACCAGACCATGACCGAAGTGGCACTCAGGCCCGGTCTGTTCAGGGACTTGTACATTGCCATGGGTGAACAGCTGGACGACAGCGGCGCCTGGAGCGTCAGGCTGCACATCAAGCCGTTCGTCCGCTGGATATGGGGCGGCGCTGTCCTGATCGGGCTGGGCGGGCTGGTTTCAGCCAGCGACAGGCGCTACCGGCAAAAGCGCAAATCTGAACAGGCTGCCGCCAGTCGGGCGGCTTCGGCTTCCGGCCAGTCGACGGCTCAGGCGCACCCATGATCAGGGCGCTGATCCCGCTGGGCGTTTTTGCCGCGCTGATCATTTTGCTGGTGGCCGGACTGCAAACCAGCGAAGAGCGCAAGCTCATCCAGTCGCCGCTGATCGGCAAGCCCATTCCCGGGTTTTCCCTGCCCACCCTGCAGGACCCGGAAGCCCGCATCACCCATGATGACCTGATTGGCGAGCCGTTCATACTCAACGTCTGGGGCAGCTGGTGCTGGGCCTGCCGCGAAGAGCACCCCTTTATTGAAAGACTGGGCCGCGAAGCCCCCATCGAGCTGATCGGCTTCAACTGGAAAGACCGCCGCGAGGACGCCCTGGCCTGGATAGAGCGCTACGGTAACTCCTGGAGCCGCCAGGTGGTTGATTTTGAAGGCCAGACCGCCATTGACCTCGGAGTTTATGGAGCGCCCGAAACCTTTCTGGTTGACCACCGCGGCATCATCCGCCACAAGCTGGTGGGGCCGGTCAACGCCAACAGTTTTGATGATTTGATGCGGCGCGCCATGCAGCTGCGCGCGGAGACTCAATAATGCATACCGGTACATTTCAACGGCCAGCGCGGTGCCTGGCGGCCGTCCTTTTTGCCCTTGTTCTGTGCGGCACAGCGCTGGCCTCGGCCATAGAAACCTACCCTTTCAGCAGCGAGCTTGAGGAAACCCGCTTTCGCAGCCTGATTGCCGAACTGCGCTGCACTGTGTGTCAGAACCAGTCTCTGGCCGATTCAGACGCACCCCTGGCCAGAGACCTGCGCCGCGAAGTGTTCGGCATGCTCCAGGACAACCGCAGCGATCAGGAAATCCGTGATTTCATGGTCGAACGCTACGGCGAGTTTGTTCTTTACCGGCCGCCCCTGGCTGGCCACACCCTGCTGCTGTGGGGCGGCCCCGTTGGTCTTCTTGTCATTGGCCTGGCAACCGCCCTCGTTGCCATTCGCAAACGGAGAGCAGCCCTGTGAACAGCCCGGCTTTTATCGTCCTTGTTGCCTGCGCAATCTTGCTGGCCCTGGCCTTCATTGTGCTGCCGCTGCGCGGCCGCCGCCAGGGGTCCATTCTTGCCGGCCTGGCTTTTATTGTGCCCGTTGCCACCGTCGGCCTGTATCTTGTCATTGGCACGCCGGGGGCCATCAGCCCGCAAACCGGACAGGTTGGAGAGGTCAGAAGCGCGGTGACTGAAATGGCGGTAAAAGCCATGCGCGAACCCGATGACAGCGTGCACTGGACCCGGCTCGGGCTGGCCTACAAAAGCCTGCAGGACTTCGGGGCCGCAGAGCATGCGCTGCGCCGCGCCCTTTACATCGAACCCCAAAGCGGCTTTCTGATGGCCGAGCTGGGCGAAACACTGCTGTATGGATCCGGCCAGCGACAGCTGCCGGCCGAGGCCCAATCGTTGCTTGAGCAGGCCGCCGCCCAGGACAGCCAGAAGGCGCTGTGGCTTCTGGGCCTCAACGCGCGTCAGCTGGGCGACAACAAGGCTGCAGAAACCCACCTGGCCCGCCTGCTGGAAATTCTGCCCGAAGACAGTGAAATTGCAGCCAGCGTCGAACAGCAGCTTGCCGCCGCCCGCGCGGGGCACGTCGTGGGCGCCGGCAGCAAACAGACCAGCGATCATGCACCTGCTCTCACTCTCACGGTTGATATTGATCCGGCACTCCACGAGCAGCTCAGCGGTGATGAAGCCGTTTTTGTCGCCGTGCACAGCGCCGATGGCGAGGGCCCGCCCCTGGCAGCCACAAGGCTCAGGGCCGACCAGCTGCCTATTGAGATCAGCCTCGGTGATGACGACGCCATGCTGGCCGGCAGCGGCATTTCAAGCGCCAGCACCGTTCGCGCGGTCGCCCGGGTTTCGTTCAGTGGCGATGCCGCTGCCAGCGAGGGCGATTTTGAAGGCCGCAGCCAGTCCCTGCCAGTTGAAGAAAGCATGCATGCCGAAGTTCTCATCAACCGGATTTTGTAGCGGGCTTTGCAAATGGCCGGCCATCGGGCTCGCCGGCCTGGCGCTGTCAGCCATTTTTCTCGGTGCCGGGCCGGCAGCCGCGGCTGATGAACTGGATCTTTCCGCTCAAAAAAACCAGGCCCTGTGGGTGATCGAGCTCGAAAATGATATTGTCACCAACGAGGATCGCTATTACACCGCCGGCACCAGCGTCTCCAGAATTGGCCACGCCAGTGAAGCCCCTGGCTGGCTGAAAAGCCTTGCCGCCCGGATGCCGGGCATAGAAATGGACGACAACTACCCCTACCGGCTGTCAATCAATTACAACCTGTATACGCCCCGGGACATCGCCAACCCGACGCCCCCACCGGCCGACCGTCCGTATGCCGCCTGGCTCAACGTCCAGTTCGCCACCGGCACGCTAAGCGACAGTTCAGCCAACCGCATGCATGTTGGCCTGGGCATGACCGGCCCGGCCGTCATGGGCCGGGAGGTTCAAAAAGCCATCCATGAAGTATTCGGAGGCGATGACCCGGTGGGCTGGAACACACAGATTCGCAACGAGCCCACCCTGCAGCTGGGCTACGACCACCTGCGCCATGTCTGGCGCCACAGCGGGTCAGGCTACCTGGATGCCGACGCCACCCTGATGGGCAGCCTGATGCTGGGCAACGCCTACACCAACGTGACCGCCGGTGGCTATGTGCGCATCGGCCATGACCTGCCCAGCGGCTTTGGCCCGCCGCGTATTACGCCGGCCGTGTCCGGCACGCGCTATTTCATGCCGGCCGATCACGCCACCTGGTACGTCCACCTGGGCACGGAAGGCCGCCGTGTTTTTCGCGACATGTTTGTGCAGGGCAACACTTTTGGCGGCATCAGCGGGGCCAGCCGCGAGCGCCTGGTTGGCGACACGTTTGCCGGCCTGGTCTATACCCGCGGCCCCATGAGGCTGTCGTATACCCACACCTGGCGCAGCCATGAGTTTGTCGGACAGCAGGGGCGCCAAAGCTTCGGCTCGCTGTCGTTTGCGCTGTGGTGGTAGACAAGAGCTTCAGCTTATCGCTTCAGCTGAAACGATAAGCAAGTGCAATTGACAATGATTCTCATTACTGACACCATTACCTGCCATGTATGTATGCATCTGCAACGCTGTTACTGAAGCAGCCATACGCGCGCTTGTCGCCCAGGGTTGCGACAGCCTGGACGAGGTTCAGGCCCTGACGGGCTGTTCGGGTACGTGCGGCAGCTGTCGCGAGCACGCCGAGGCCGTCATCCAGTCCGCGCTTTCAGAAAGAGCGGCCACCACTGCAACAATACCCATTTCAACGGGAAGCCGGCCACTGCCCATTGCAACCATCACCAGAAAAGCCGGCTGACGCCGGCTGCCCGCAGGACAGCCAATCCGCTATGCTGTCTGCATGACCAATCTGTTTTAGCGAGGTTGTTTGCAATGAAAGGCAATCCCGAAGTTATCTCTCTTCTCAACCAGGCCCTCAAGGCGGAGCTGACCGCCATCAACCAGTTTTTTCTGCACTCGCGCATGTACGAGGACTGGGGGCTGAACAAGCTGGCCGAATTTGAATACGATGCGTCCATTGATGAAATGAAACACGCCGACATCATCATCAAGCGCATCCTGCTGCTGGGCGGTCTGCCCAATCTGCAGGACATCGGTCATTTGCAGATCGGCGAGGATCCGGTCGAGTGCATCAAAAACGACCTGAAGATTGAGTACGAAGCGCTGGACCTGTACAGATCGGCCGTCGGTCAGTGCGAACAGGCCCGTGACTATGCCTCGCGCGACCTGTTCACTGAGCTGATCGCTGATGAAGAGGAGCACGCCGACTTTCTTGAAACCCAGCTCGACCTGGTCGACAGAATTGGCGAAAAGCGTTATTTACAGGCGCAAATGGGCGATCAGACCCACGACTGATCGGCAGCAACGTCAGCTCAGCAGCCTGAGCAGGCGCTCTTTCAGGCGGGTATAGGGCGGAAAGCGCACCGACACCTCGGGCCAGCGCCCGCGCTTCATCACCGCTTTCAGGTGCGACAGGCGATCAAAGCCGGCGCGTCCGTGGTACTGCCCCATGCCGCTGTCGCCCACGCCGCCAAACGGCAGGCCGGGCACGGTCATGAACATGAGCGTGTCATTGATGCATATATTGCCTGCCGACACCGCATGCGTGAATTTGCGCCCCGATTCGCGGGAACGGGTAAACAGATAGGCCGACAGCGGTTTGGCGCCGCGCCCGATGTATTCAATGGCTGCATCAAGGCTTTCGACGCTGATTACGGGCAGTACGGGGCCGAAAATCTCCTCGCGCATCACCGCTGCATCCTGTGGCACATCCACAAGAACCGTGGGCTCAATGCGCAGGGTCTGGCTGTCGTGGCGGCCGCCCGCGGCAATGCGGCCGTTGTCGAGATACCCGACCAGCCGATCGAAATGCCTGCGGTTGATGATCTTTGAATAATCGGCGCTGGCCAGCCGGTCATCGCCGTACATCGCCTCAAGCTCACGCTCAATGGCTTCCACCAGCCGGTCGCGGTCCGAATCCGTGCCTGCCACCAGCACATAGTCGGGG
Source organism: Wenzhouxiangella sp. (assembly GCA_035302305.1). Classification (GTDB taxonomy): domain Bacteria; phylum Pseudomonadota; class Gammaproteobacteria; order Xanthomonadales; family Wenzhouxiangellaceae; genus Wenzhouxiangella. Next base: position 7,184 of record DATGSU010000200.1, read on the forward strand.
GCGATGCAGGTCTGTCCGGCGTTCAGGCATTTTCCCCACACCAGCCGGCGCGCGGCCGAATCCATGTTGGCGCCGGCATCAATCACGCACGGGCTCTTGCCGCCCAGCTCCAGGGTCAACGGCGTCAAATGCTCGGCCGCCGCCCGCATCACAATGCGCCCCACCGCCGCCCCGCCGGTATAAAAAATGTGGTCATAGCGCAGCTTGAGCAGCGCCGTGGTTTCGTCAACGGCGCCTTCGACCACGCGCACCGCCGCCCGGTCAAGATACTCCGGCACCAGCTCCGCCAGCAGCTGGGACGTGGCGGCAGCAATCTCGGACGGCTTGACAATGGCGCAGTTGCCGGCGGCCAGCGCGGCGATCAGCGGGCCGACAACCAGCTGCACGGGGTAATTCCACGCTCCGATGATGAGCACAACGCCCAAAGGCTCGGGCTGCACCCAGCTGCGGGCCGGCTGACCGATCAGTGGGGTGAAGGTTCGGCGCGGGCGCATCCAGCGCTTCAGCTTTCTGCGCGCGTGCCGAATCTCGCTGAACAGCAGCGCCGTTTCTCCCAGGAGAACTTCCTGGGCCGGCTTGCCCAGGTCATCTTGCAAGGCCCCATTGAAGCGCTTTTCATTGTCCCTGAGCATGCGCTCAACGGCCGCCAGCTGATCGCGCCGCCAGGCCGGCGATCGCGTGTGGCCGCTGGTGAAGGTGGCCCGCAGCTCGTCCAGCATTCGTGGATAGTCATCGGGTTGCAGGCTCATATTCACTCCATGCTTTGTGGGCGTCAATCAGACCATGGCATGTCCGGAGGCGTGTTTCAGCCAACAGGCTCAAAATCGGCGGTGAAATGACGCAAAAAGCGCGGCTCGCGGACAATCCGGTAACCCGGCGCCGAACTGCGCAGCTCCTGCACGCGCCCGAACACTTCAATCAGATAGTCGACATGGCTTTGAGTATACACCCGGCGCGGAATGGCCAGCCGCACCAGCTCCCGCGGCGCGGGCACCAGCTTGCCCTGCTCGTCGTATTTGCCGAACATCACCGAGCCGATTTCAACCGAACGCACGCCGCCCACCTTGTAAAGCTCGCACACCAGCGACTGGCCGGGGTACTGCTCAACCGGCAGATGATCGTAGAACTCACCCGCGTTGATGTATACCGCATGCCCGCCGATCGGCTTGATCACCGGCACGCCAAGGCGGTCTAGATGCTCGCCCAGATAGGCCGTTGAGCGCGTCCGGTAGCGCAGGTAGTCCTCGTTGAAAATTTCCTCCAGGCCGGTGGCCACCGCCTCCATGTCGCGACCGGAAAGCCCGCCATAGGTGGTGTAGCCTTCGGTAATGATCAGCAGGCTGGTGCAATGATCGGCCAGCTCTTCATCCTTGAGCGCCAAAAAACCACCCATGTTCACCAGCGCATCCTTCTTGGCGCTCATCACGCAGCCATCGGCCAGGTCAAACATTTCGCGGGCGATGTCGCGGCTGGACTTTTCGCCGTAGCCTTCCTCGTCCTGCTTGATGAACCAGGCATTTTCGGCAATCCGGCAGGCATCGAGAATGAACAGCACCCCGTGGCGGCGGCAAAGATCGCGAACCTCGCGCGCGTTGGCCATGCTCACGGCCTGGCCGCCGCCGGAATTGTTGGTCACCGTCAGAATGACCGCGCCGATATTTTCGCTGCCGCGCTCGCTGATGAGCGCGTCCATGCGCTCAACGTCGGCATTGCCCTTGAAAGGAAAATCACTTTCGGGCTGCGCAGCAACCGGCGTCACGCAGTCAATGGCCTCGGCCCCGCTGAACTCGATGTTGGCGCGCGTTGTATCAAAATGGGTGTTGCTCAGAAAGGTCTTGCCCCTGCCACCCAGGTGCCCGTACAAAATGCGCTCGGCCGCCCGTCCCTGGTGGGTTGGCAGAATATATGGATAGCCGGTCAAGTCACGAATGACCCTTTCCAGGCGCTGCCAGCTCACCGAGCCGGCATAGGATTCATCTCCCTGCATCATTCCCGACCACTGCGCCGCGCTCATGGCCGACGTCCCGCTGTCGGTCAGCAGATCAATGATGACCTGCTCCGATTTCAGCTTGAAGGGGTTGTAGCTGGCTTCCGCCAGATATTTTTCGCGCTGCGCCCGTGTAGTCAGGGTGATGGGCTCAACCGTCTTGATGCGAAACGGCTCGATGACTGTATTGAATTGCTCCGGCATGGACTTTCCCTGTTTAAAGATCAAAACGGATGATAACGGTTTGTGACCGACCACAGTCAGCAGAGCTGCTATTAAAAAAACAAATACTCGCAGACTTTCTCCATATAAAGGTAATAATTATGCAAAGCCCGTCACACTCCCGATCTTTTTCTCACTTTTTCCCTTGCATAATCCATGCAGGCCCGTGTATACCTTGGCATGGCCTGGGCAAATCCCCGGCCAAACGATCAAGGGGACCACCTAAATTGATCGATAAGAGAGAGCACTTCACATGTTAAATCGTTTATTGCCAATGCGGCTGGCAGGCGCCTGTCTGCTGGCCATCACCTTTCTATCCACCGCCAGCGCCGCAGAGTTTTTTACCACCGAACGGCCGGTTGAAAACCAGTACATCGTTGTTCTGAAGGACAAGGCGCTAACGGCAGAGAAAGCCAAAAGCGCCAAGGATGTTTCCGTGGCGGCCATTGCCCGGAACATTGTCAGCAAAAACAACGCCAAGCTGGTTCGCTCATATGAAAGCGTTCTGCCCGGCTTTGTTGTCAGGGCCGACAAAAAAACGCTGGTCAGGCTTCTTGATGATGACCGCATCGATTACATCGAGGAAGACGGAATCGTGTCCGTCAATGCGGTGCAGAACAACCCAACCTGGGGCCTGGACCGCATTGACCAGCGCAATCTGCCGCTGGACAACCGCTATACCTACAACACCACGGCCAGCAATGTTCATGCCTACATCATTGATACCGGCGTTCTGGGTTCCCACAGTGAGTTCAGCGGCCGCATGGGCAACGGCTACTCGGCCATCAACGACGGCCGCGGCCCCAGCGACTGCAACGGCCACGGCACCCACGTGGCGGGAACCGTTGCCGGTTCAACCTATGGCGTAGCCAAGGGCGCGACTGTTCACGGCGTACGCGTGCTGGGCTGTGACGGTCGCGGCACCAACTCCGGCATTATTGCCGGCATGGACTGGGTGGCCCAAAACGCCCAGTTCCCGGCCGTTGCCAACATGAGCCTGGGCGGAGGCGCCTCGCAGGCCATCGACAGCGCCGTCACGCGCATGCGCAATGCCGGCGTTACCGTTGTGGTTGCCGCCGGCAACGAAACGCAAAATGCCTGCAACGTGTCGCCCGCCCGCTCATCCAGCGCCATTACCGTGGGATCAACCACCAGCAATGACCAGCGTTCGAGCTTTTCCAACTGGGGCACCTGTGTCGATATTTTTGCCCCGGGCTCAAACGTCACCTCTGCCTGGCATACCGGCACCAACGCCACCAATACCATCAGCGGCACCTCCATGGCTTCACCCCATGTCGCCGGCGTTGCCGCCCTTTATCTCGCCACCAACCCCAATGCCTCCCCTGCCCAGGTCGCAAATGCCATTTTGTCATCAGGCACCAGCGGGGTCGTCGGCAATCCCGGCACCGGTTCACCCAACCTGCTCGTCTACTCACTGCTTGATGGAAACGGTGATGATGATGACGATAATGGAGACGATGATGACGGAGACGATGGCGACAACGGCGAAGTTGTTGAGCTGACCAACGGTGTTCCAAAAACCGGACTATCCGGGGGTCAAAACTCAGAAAGATTTTTCGTTATTGACGTGCCGGCCAACGCCCGCAACCTGGAAATCAGCATGAGCGGTGGCAGCGGCGATGCCGACCTGTATGTCCGCATTGGCAGCAAACCAACCACTTCTGCCTACGACTGCCGCCCGTGGCGCAACGGCAACAACGAAAGCTGCGTTGCATCAAGCCCGCAGGCGGGCAGCTATTACATCATGGTGCGCGGCTACAGCAGCTATTCGGGCGTCAGCCTGGTGGCCAGCTATGAAAGCGGCGGCGGCGGTGGTGCCCCCTGCACCAGCTGCACCAGGTTCTCCGGCAGTCTCAACAGTGGCGGAGCGTCCATTGAGCCCAACGGAAACTACTACTACGCTGCAACCGGCTATCACAAGGGCTGGCTGCAGGGCCCTGCCAGCGCAGACTTTGATCTGGATCTGTTCCGCTGGAACGGCTTTGACTGGCAGCGGGTAGCAGTGTCACAGCAGCCCGGCAGCCAGGAGCACATCAACCACTTCGGCTTGGCCGGATACTACCTGTGGCAGGTTCGCTCCTACTACGGCAGCGGCAGCTACAACCTGTGGATTGATACTCCGTAAGACGCGGATGCAACAGTAGCGAATGGCGCCCCGTCAATTTTGACGGGGCGCTTTTTATTGGACGAACTGCTGGCCAGGGATCAGACGGGCGGTCTAGTCATGGTGGCGGGCATGGGCATCGAGCACCAGGGACACCGCAGTCGTCAGGCGAGTGGCGTACGACAAATGCAGGAATTCATTCGGGCCGTGCGCGTTTGAATTGGGGCCCAGTACACCGGTAATCAAAAACTGGGCCTCGGGAAAGGACTCGCCCAGCATGGACATGAACGGAATGGTGCCGCCCTCCCCGGTGTACATGGCCGGCTTGCCAAACACCGCCTCTGACGCCGTCTGACAGGCTTCCTCCAGCCACGGCGCCACGTCGGGCGCGTTCCACCCCGTTGCTGCCGCCTCAGCCTCAAAGCGGACCTGTGCTCCATAGGGCGGATTGCTTTCAAGCGCCCTGCGAATGACTTCCGATGCCTGTTCTCCATCCAGCGTGGGCGGAAGGCGAAACGAAAGCTTCAGCGCTGTGCCGGGTCTTTGGACATTGCCGCCCGACTCAAGGTCGGGAAGCCCGCCGGCGCCAATCACTGACAGGGCCGCCCCCCAGTTTCGCGCCAAAAGCTGCGCGAGCGCATTTTCACCCATGGGGCGAGCGCCCTGCACCAGCGGAAGAGAGCCGTGAATCTGGTCGCCGAGCGTCCGGGCGACATCCGCAAGCTGCCGATGGCGCTGTTCGGGCACTTCGGCTTTCAGTTCGTCCAGAAGTATTTCCCCGCTGACTTCATCCTCAAGGCGGGAAATCAGCTGCCTGGCAATACGAAAGCTCGACGGCACAATGCCCGAGGCCATGCCCGAATGCACGCCCTCCTCGAGGATATCAACATAAAGCGTGCCTGACGCCATGCCGCGCAAAGACGTTGTCACCCACAGCTGGTCATAATTGCCGGCGCCGGAATCCAGGCACACCACCAAAGACGGTGAGCCTATACGATCGGAAAGATGCTCGATATAGGCCGGCAAATCATAACTGCCGGATTCCTCGCAGGCTTCTATGATGACGATGAACCTGGCGTGGGCGCGGTTTTGCTCCTGCAGCGCCCGGATGGCCGCCAGCGATGCATACGCCGCATAGCCATCGTCGGCGCCACCCCGGCCGTACAGCCTGCCGTCCCGAATGACGGGTTTCCACGGCCCCAGGCCCTGGGCCCAGCCGGTCATTTCGGGCTGCTTGTCCAGGTGCCCGTACAATAGAACCGTTTCATCAACCGAGCCGGCAACCTCGACAAAAACCACCGGTGTGCGCCCGTCAAGGCGCACTATTTCCGCGCTCAAACCGGCTATTGGCTGCTCCTTGCACCATCGCAAAATATGCTCGGCCGCCTTGTCCAGATAGCCGTTTTCCGCCCAATCGGGATCAAAATGCGGTGATTTGGCCGGAATCCGGATGTATTCAACCAGCTCGTCAACAATGCCGTTGCTCCACTGTCGCTCAATGCTGTCCCGGGCCTGCTCCACTTGCATGGCATATCCTCCTGGATTTGAATGCATCTCCATTCTAAACCCGTACACAATCGTGCTGCAGTCAAAGCACATTCAGGTCCAGGCAGTGCAGTGAAATTACAGCGGCGACTTCAGCTCAAAGCTGAGAATTTCAACCGCCTTTTCATAACGCTGCTCAAGCTTTTTCGGCGAGCTTGCGCCTATCCACAGTTCGGCCAGCACGTAGCTGTAGCTGTCCTGCCCCAGAAGTGAAGAAAGCTGCTGACCGGGCTCAGGAACAATCTTGACGATGGTGCCGGGCATGAGCCTTTCAAGCCTGGCCAGATCATTGGCGTCAGGCACGCGCGTGACAACGGCATCATGATGAGCGCGAATGAAAAACTTTCCGGCACAGGTAAACTCGCCGTCGCGATAGGGCATCCTGGGGCGCTCGCCCAGCGACAGGTCGGTGGCAACTTCGTGATGGGAAGCCCCGTCAACTTTCAGAAAAAGATCGGTATGTGACTCGGAGATTCTTGTGTTGACCTCCAGCAGCCAAATGTGATCAGTCTCCGGATCCCAAAAAAACTCCACGTTGAACGGGGCATTGTCATATTCAATATGGGTCAGAAACCTGTCGGCAATATTGGCCATCCTCTCCCGCACCGATGCCGGCAGCCTTGACGGATACTGATAACTCGAAAAGGATGAGCTGTTGACCTCTCGCAGGGAATCAACCGTGCCGTATACATGCATACGACCGTTATGCACATAACCCTCCTGGGTGCACATCCGCCCTCCAATAATTGACTCCGCAATGCAATATCCGCCGCCAACACCGACGATTTCATCGGGCAGATCCGCCAGCTCCAGCACGCGGTTGAAGGGCTTTTCAATACGACCTATCTGCGCCCGGATTCTGGCCATGGCCCGGTCCCAGTCAGCTCTGTCCTGAACAAGAAAGCCCAAATACGATGAAAACGACTTGATCGGCTTGACCCAGAAAGGAAAGTCCAGCGCCAGGCTGTCCAGGGCGCTGTCATCAAAGGGGTCAAAAACCGCAAACTCCGGTATATGGTCAGGAATACTGCGCTTTTGCTCCAGCCGGCTCCAGTACTTGTGCTCGCACTTGAGCACGGCCTCAAGGCTGGCCGAGGGCAGTCCAAACTCGCTGCACAGAATCGGCGCCGTTGTGCTGGCCGGAAAATCCAGGTAATGAATCAACCCGTCAACCATGCCCGGCCAGGCTTCAAGCTGCGATCTGGCCCTGCCCAGGAATGCATCCATGTCAATATGTCTGGTTTCGCGAATTTCACTGAAATCCATCAGCTTCAGAAAGTTGTAGTTTTCAGCGTTTCTTATGCCGGACAAATGCGACATGTTGAACTCGTTCAACCCCATTACAAAAATATTTTTCTTGCGCAAAACCGGATGAGTGCCGGGCGCCAGCGGAAAGGCGCCCGACTTGTCCAGGCGCTCGCCCCCTGCCAGCGGCGGTGTAATGACACAGATCAGGCGCAGATCGGTGTGTGCACGCAGACGGATTCTGTTGCGGCTTTCCAGACTGTAGACAGTGCCCGGCGTGATACTGAAGCGGGTCTTGCTGGTCAGGTTTTCCAGTTCGCCGCTGCCTTCAATGCAATAAGCCGTTTCAAGATGGTGGGGATAATCAACAAGTATTTTTGATCCGGCACTCAACGTCGTGTCATGCAGCGAATAGGGCTTGCCGTCACGTGCCAGTATCAGCCCGCGACTTTGCCAGCCGCCGGCAACAGCCGTTGTATCAAGTTTTGAATCACCATCAAAACGACGAATGATCATTAATCAAGACTCCTTTCGTTGATAAATGTTGAAACTTCACGGCCCGCCCCTCATCAGACCGAACCCGTTCAGCCAAAAGCCAGGCGCTGCGGCAAACCTTTGCATGCTTTTTTAAAACAGCAGGCTGTCGTGTGAAGCTGTGCCATGGGCGTGCCGAAACCGTGGCTTATGCGCACAGCGAAAATGCTTTGCCCGGACAGTGCTTTCGCAAGGTCAGGCAGTACTCCGCACACTCCAGAGCGCTGAAGAGCAACAGTCAGTGCAGTCAAGGCCCGCAGAGGGGAAAGCGGCGCGATGCACGCGGGAAACGGTTTTCAGCCGAAGCCGCTCACGCGCCGTACATAAGGGGGCCCTGCGTCGCATGCCGCAAAAAGGCATGGCGGGCTGCAATAATGTCAATGAGAATAGCACCTTGCAGCCTGCAGATGGCCACATCGGCAAATTGCACTTTGTGCTTCGCAACAGTTTCAGTCTTTCTGCTCAGCCAACCGGCAGCAAAGGTGCGGGCAACAGGGCTGCCCGACTGTTTTGTTCCCTGGTACAAGGCTCGGGCATAATGCCGTCTGTACTCCCTGTGGCGAAATGCCCGCACGGCGACTACAGGTGTAGTAAAAATGACCGAACCTGCGGTCTTGCAACACCCTTGCCTGGTTCCGCTGGTTCGCTGTTTCGGCATTCGTCTCACAGGCAGCACCCGCTGTTGCCCGTGGACACTGGCGTTTAATATAAAGACTGCCTTGCGGCAGCCAACAAACACAAGGATCCGGTTTGAAATCTCGCCTGACAACACTGCATACAAACCGCTGGTTCTGGCCGGCGGCAATTTTTCTGCTGCTCGCAGCGCTGGTGGCCAGCAGTCCGTTCTGGCCGCTGAACCGCACACAGCCGGCGGTGTGGTATGCCCTGCTGGGTGGTTCCATAGCGGCACTGGCCACGGCACTCGGCACCGTACCCGCCCTGTTTTCAAAAACTCTTTCAGAACCCGTACAGGACGCCATGCTGGGTTTTGGGGCTGGCGTAATGCTTGCAGCCAGCTCCTTTTCACTTATCCTGCCCGGACTGGAGGCGGCCCAGGAGCAGGGGCTGGGCGGGGGCGGTCCGTGGGCCGCCGGGTTTATTGTCGGCGCATCCATTCTCGTGGGCGCGGCCGCACTCATGTTGCTCGACAAGGTTCTGCCGCATGAACACTTCATCAAGGGGCGGGAGGGGCTGGATCTGCCGGCGGCTCGCAAGCTGCGGCGCACCTGGCTGTTCGTGATCGCCATTGTGCTGCACAACCTGCCCGAAGGACTGGCTATTGGCGTGGCCTACGCCGCCCAGGACATGGCCAGCGCACACGCCCTGACCATGGGTATTGCCATTCAGGACATTCCCGAAGGCCTGGTGGTTGCCCTGGCGCTGCTCGCAGCCGGATACCGCCGCAGCCTGGCTGTTTCCATCGGCATGCTGTCAGGCTTGACCGAGCCCGTAATGGCCGTTCTCGGCGCCATGATCATTGGAATGTCGGCCGTCCTCTTGCCCTGGGGACTGGGGCTGTCGGCCGGCGCCATGCTGTTTGTCATCAGCCATGAAATCATCCCCGAGTCCCACCGCAAGGGGCACGAAACAGCCGCCACCACCGGACTGATGCTGGGCTTTGTGGTGATGATGTTGCTGGATACCGCGCTGGGTTAAAACAGCCACGCCGGTGCTCGTCCTGGCCAGAGTGCAGCTCTGGCCGTTCAGGAAACAGGCGACATGCCGGCCTTCCGGAAAATTACAATCTCAATTCGGGGCGCCCGTCAAACCTGAAAAGAGTGCCCGGCTGTGCCGGGCACACAGCAGTCAAGCTTTCGGACCGCCGTCAAATCAGGAGCAGCATCAACCGGTAAACAAAATAGAAACCTACGGTAAAGATCGCTGCGTTTGCAATTTTTCTTTTGTCTGTATAAAGGTAGGCCAGCATGAATATACCGGCATAAACCAGCGCCAGCTCGGCCCCGCGGAACCACGCATGCAAGTTGATGTTCAAAATCTTCAGCAGCGTGGCAACGACAAGAAACAGGCTTGGGATGATAAGAATGGCGCCCACTTTCTCGGCAAAGAAAGCCAGGCTGGCAGGCGCACCATCTCTTTTACCTGCTCGCCAACGCAATGCATACGCTGCAAGCAGCAAAGGTACGCCAATGGCCAGCAGCGAACGAATTCCCGACGTGACATGGGCAAATTTGAAGCTCCAGCTGCTCAGGCGCGTGACCTGCACAAAAAACTGGTAAACAAAGGTCGCGCCCAAAAATATGACAAAGTTGATCAGCCCCAGCTGCAAAGAAGCACTTTTGTCCTCGTGGAAGTATTCGTCCGAATGCAATACCACCCTGCATGCATGGCCGACAAAGTCGTTTTTTGTTTCTGAAAATTCTGACTCCGGCTCTGCGGGAACATGCTCTGCTGCAACTCCTTCCTGATTCTGCGCAGCCTTGTCCTTGTTGTTTGATTCACTCATGACCGAAAACCCTCAAGTATAAGTATTGTTATGCGCCCTGATCATACCAACCCGGCGACACAATGAAAAACATTCATATTTCCATTCAAATCAAGGCGAAGCGCTTTTAGGGCTGTCACCGGCACAGCCTGCGTGCATGCATGCGAGCCCGCAAGCTCCGAACCGGTCTTGCCGCGCTGTGCAAAGTTGATGTAATCTGACCTGGAGAGCCTGGATAGCTGACAATAAATAAGGAGACGGTATGGCGGGCTGGTATGTTTTGAAAAAAAGCGGCGACAAGTTCATGTTCAACCTCAAGGCTGCCAACGGTGAAGTCATTCTGACAAGTCAACGCTATGCATCAAGGGCAAGCGCCGAAAACGGCATTTCGTCAGTTCAGAGAAACTCCCCATCCGACGACAGGTATGAGCGCCTGGAATCGAGGGCCGGCCAACCCTATTTTACGCTCAAGGCTGAAAATGGTCAGGTCATAGGCACAAGCCAGATGTACAAGACCGTGGGCGGCCGGAACAACGGCATTGAATCAGTAAAAAACAACGGCCCCTCTGGCGACATACGCGAAGAGTTCTAGTTTTTGACTGTTATCTGCTGCGGGCCGGCAAGCCGGGCTGGTGCTGTCGAACTCTACAGGCAGCCAACCGACAGGACAGTCTGTCAGCTGGCCCGGCAGCGGTCATTCCGATGCCCCGGGCCAAAAGCGTTTGCCCGTCACCAAAAGCCCTGGGCTGGCGAGCCCCCGAACCGCCAGACCAGCCCTGTGGGCATGCTTCTGCCTTATACAAACACTACAATTCGATTGATTTCAGGGCGCCAAGAGCACGCACCTTGACCGCTCGCTTGGCTGGCACATCTATCGGTTCGCCGGTTCTGGGATTCCTGGCCTTGCGAGCCCTTCTGTGAACACGCTCAATCATGACCAGCTCCAGCAATTTGAATTCTCCGGAGCCGCCCTTCTGAACCGAGCGAATCGCAACATCCTTGTATGCATCAAGAATTGCCCTGACATCACCCTGGGTATAGCCTGCCTCTTCAGATACCCGCCTGATAATATCGGCCTTGCTCATTTTGCCTCGAATTGAAGGTCTCAAAATTCCTCTCCTTGTTTTAAGCTTGTGTAAAGCGCTTTTATTGTATCAAGAGCTTCTTGTCATTATCAAAAAAACCATATATTAACTGGGTCTTTATAGCAGCAACTCTCATGTATAAAAGCCGTTGCAGCTTAAAAACACGGATTCAATCATGAAGTACAGTGCCAGGCCTCATTTGAATGCCCGCTGTTGACCAGCTCCGCAAAACGGACGCCGGGAAGCGATAACACAATCGTTTTCATGGTTTTTCATGCCGTTGAAAACTCACTTTTCTGCTCGGACAGCTTCATAAAACCGGGCAACTGCTCCACTCAACCCAATTGACCGGGACCAAAGACGCGCGGAAGCTGCCCACGCCGGCCAGCTCCTGTCATTCTGTCATGACTGTCGGAACAGATCGACGGCCACGCCCGCCAACACGCCTCCACAGATGAGCATGAAAGAGAGCTTAAATACACAAGAGCCAAAAACTCCAGGCTTGGGGATAGTGGTTTCAGAAAAAGCATTTGAGGCCCAGCTCGTTGGCTTGCCTCGAACAATAGTCGCGCTATCCGCTGCCAGGGTGAATTGCCCGGGCAATGGTGCTTGAGTCGCGACTCAGTGATCAAGCAATCTTCCTGACAGAATGCTCAGTGCCCAACATGCGACCAGATCAGGTAACGTTCCTCTCTGGTGAAGCGCGTGTAGCCCATCGCGCAACTCCGGCGTGGTGGCTAGAGTGCCGGTGCCAGCGCGCCTCACCTCCAGCCAATCATTGATATTGCACTTCGCGGTTGAATCCAGGCCCTGAAATTGACCGGACCACAGCCCCTGCAAGACCTTCAGCAATGCCCCAGCAGCCGCACGACCGCCGCGGTGATTTCTGCGGTGCCGGCGCGGCCATTGAGGTCGCGGCTGCGGGTTCCGTTCGAGATGGTGTTTGCAACGGCGCTTTCGACGGCGGCGGCTTCTTTTTCCAGGGCCAGTGAATGGCGTAGCAGCAGTGCGGCGGACAGGATGGCGCCCAGCGGGTTGGCCCGGCCGGTGCCGGCCAGTTCGGGGGCGGAGCCGTGGACGGGTTCGTACAGTGCGGTGCGGCCGCTGCCCAGCGAGGCCGACGGCAGCAGGCCCAGCGAGCCGGTCAGGGCCGCCGCTTCATCGCTGAGGATGTCGCCAAACAGGTTTTCGGTCAGCACCACGTCGTATTGCGACGGGCGGGTCAGCAGCAACATGGCCATGGAATCGACCAGCTGGTGCTGAACCTGCACGCTCGGATAGTCCGCCGCCAGGCGGTTGACCGTGGCGCGCCACAGGCGGGAGGTTTCAAGAACGTTGGCCTTGTCCACCGAGGTGAGCAGCCCGCGCCGCGCCCGGGCCAGCGAAAATGCGCGCCGGGCCACGCGCTCGATTTCTTCCGTGGTGTAGCGGCATTCATCGCTGGCAAAGTCATCGCCCCGGCGGCGCCGGCCAAAATACAGGCCGCCGGTGAGTTCGCGCACAAACAGAATATCGACATTTTCGAGCCGGTCATTTTTGAGCGGCGACAGGCCGGCCAGCGCGGGATGCACCCGGATGGGCCGCAGGTTGGTATGGACGCCCAGGGCGGCGCGCAGCTGCAGCAGCCCCTGTTCGGGGCGCTCGGCGGCTTGCGGGCTGTCCCATTTGGGCCCGCCAACGGCGCCCAGCAGGACGGCATCGGCCTGTTCGCAGGCAGCCAGGGTTTCAGCGGGCAGGGCCCGGCCGCAGCGGTCGATGGCCTGCCCGCCGACGGGTCGGGATGAAAACCTGAACGTGTGGCCGAAACGCGCGGCCACGGCCTGCAGTACTTCAACGGCGGCTGCCGTTATTTCCGGCCCTATGCCGTCGCCGGGCAGCGTCACGATATGTGCCTTCATGCGTCTGCGACCTTTCTGTTTTGCTGGTCCGGGCCCGCCTGCAGAAAAACGGCGCGCCGCGCCTCGTAGCGCTGTATGGCCGCCCGGTGGTTCAGCAGAAAGCCGAGCTGGTCGACGCCGTTCAAAAGGCAGTGGCGCGCAAGCGGATCAAGCTCAAACGTCCAGCGGCGCCCGCCGGGCGCGGTGATGACCTGTCGCTCAATATCAATGCGGATATCGGCGCCCGGATGGTCGAGCAGCCATTGATGGGCCGGGCTGTCGACAGCGATGGCCAACAGCCCGTTTTTAAGCGCGTTGTTGCGGAAGATGTCGGCAATTTCGCTGCTGATGACGGCCTGGATGCCGTAGTCGAGCAGGGCCCACGGCGCATGTTCGCGCGACGAGCCGCAGCCGAAATTACGGCCGGCCACCAGAATTGAACAGCCTTTGGCCTGCGGCCTGTTGAGGGCGAAGTCGGGATTGTCGCGGCCGTTTTCATCGCGCCGCCAGTCGGCAAAACAATGCCGTCCCAGCCCCTGGCGGTCGGTGGTTGTCAAAAAGCGCGCGGGAATGATGCGGTCGGTATCGATGTTGTCATCGGCCAGCACCACGGTGGGGGATTGCACAATGCGAACGGGCTTCATGCCGGAATTTCCTTTTGATGTTGCGGGTTTTCAAGAGCGCTGCGGGGGTCGGTGATGACGCCGGTCACGGCCGAGACCGCCGCAGTGATGGGGCTGCACAGCACGGTGCGGGCGCCCTTGCCCTGGCGGCCCTCGAAGTTGCGGTTTGAGGTTGACAGCACCAGTTCGCCGGGCGCGGCCATGTCGCCGTTCATGGCGATGCACATGGAGCAGCCGGGCAGCCGCCATTCGGCCCCGGCGCTTTGAAACACGCGGTGCAGGCCTTCTTTTTCGGCCTCGCGGCGCACGCTTTCGGAGCCCGGCACCACAAGCATGCGAACGCCGGGGGCGATCTTTCGGCCCCTGAGAATCCGGGCGGCCTGGCGCAGATCGGGCAGGCG
>DATGSU010000201.1:0-11363 GCA_035302305.1 Wenzhouxiangella sp.
GGCCGATCAGCGCCCGGACGAATATTCCGATTGGGGCTTCAGGCAGAGCGGCTGCGCCGCCAGCGCTGCCACAGCATCCAGGCCAGCAGCGCGCCGGCGGCCGGGTACAGGGCCCAGCCAAAGCGCGCTCCAAAACGCTGCTCGGCCACCATGATCATGGCGCAGCCCAGGCCGCTTATGGCCGACACCAGAAGCGGGTGCCGGGCAAGCTCTGCCGGGCGCAGCTGGTGATGGACCATGAACGCCAGCGGAGAGCCGGCCGCCAGAACCAGCCCGGCCGGATACAGCCAGTGGGCGCCCTGCCACGCGAGCGGCGCAACCGGGGTCAGCAGCAGGGCAAGCAGGGCGGTGACGAGTTTGTCCGGCATCAGCTGTCGGCCGCGCGGCGGCGAAACCAGATGGCGCCGGCCAGCAGCACCGCGGCCACGGCCAGGCCCAGCCACATATCGGGCCGGGCCAGGTATTCAAGGCTGTTGGAATAGCTCATGAACACATCCTGGCTGAATTCCACGTCTGCCATTTCAGTTTCGCCGTTGCCGCCCACCTGCCAGCTGATGTTGTTGGGCAGCATGCCGCTGCCCAGCCGCTTGAGAATGATCCAGCCGATATTGGTGTCGGGCGTGGAAAAGCTGAGCAGCAGGCTCCAGACATGCTGCAGCATGGCGACAATTGCGGGCACGATGACCGCAACCAGGATGGGCACCCGCGGGGCCCATGACGAGCAGAACATCAGCCAGGCATAGACGGGCAGCAGCCACAGCGCCTGCACAACAAGCCCCAGCGCCATGATGGTCCACAGATTGGGCAGCTGGGCCGGCAGCCAGAAGGTGGTCAACGGGTTGACGCCGGCCATGAAGCCGTACACCGAAGCGGTGGCCAGCAGGACAAGCTGGGTAATGATGACAGCTGCAAGGTACAGCAGCGGGGCCAGCAGGCAGGCCGTCAGCAGCTTGGACATTACGGTCATGCTGTCGGAAACCGGCAGCGATTTCCAGAACAGTATGGAGCGGTCCTTGCGCTCGTCGTAAAGACAGCTGGAAAGATAGAACAGCAGCACCAGCAGCATGATCTGGAAAAACATGGCGGATACGGCAAACAGGGCGCCGCTCATGAACAGCCGCTTTTGTTCCATGTCAACCGTGGAAAACTGGCGAATGGCGTCCAGGGTGAACACCAGTTCGTTATCCACGCGCAGGCTGAATATCAGCCCGACGGCAACAAAGAAAATGGTCAGCGCGATGATGCCGGCCGGGGTCCATTTGAAGCTGCCCGGGCTTTCCCAAAGCTCGCGCTGCATCAGCGACCAGAGTGTGGAAAATATGCGGCGGTTCATGCGACGCCCTCCGTGCTTTCGTACTCTTCACCCATCAGGGCCACAAACAGATCGGCCACGCTGGGGCGCTGTGTTTCGCCCAGCTCGGCAAGGCTTGCCCGTTCGGCGCGGTCAAAAAGAAAGATGTGGCGCCCGAACAGGACGCGTTCGTGAATCGGCCCCAGGGCACGCGCCTGCTCGATTTGCCCGGGTCGGGCCATGACTTCGCAATAGCGTCCCTGAATGGCATCCATGGTTTCGTTGAGCACCAGTCGCCCGTTTTTGATGAACACCAGATCGGTCAGAATGTGTTCGACCTCCTCGACCTGGTGGGTGGTGATGATAATGGTGCGCCCTTCGTTGAAATACTCATTGAGCAGGTTGGAGTAGAAGCGCTTGCGAAACAGGATGTCCAGGCCCAGAGTGGGTTCGTCCAGAATCAGAAGCTTCGCGTCAATGGCCATGACCAGCGCCAGATGGAGCTGGACGATCATGCCCTTGGACAATGCCTTGATCTTGCTTTTTTGCTGAATTTTTGTGCCCTGCAGATAATGCAGGCAGCGTTCCTTGGAAAAGCGCGGGTGCAGCCTTTCGGTCAGCGCAATGATCTGGTGCACGCGGGCCCAGCGCGGCAGCACGGCGACATCGGCAATAAAGCACACATCCTCCATCAGCTTTCTGCGGTCGCGGTCCGGGCGCCGGCCCAAAACCTTCAGCCTGCCGCGATAGCGGGTCAGGCCGAGAACGGCCTTGAGGGCGGTGGTCTTGCCGGCGCCGTTGGGGCCGATCAGGCCGACAATGCGGCCGGCGGGAATATCCAGGTCAATGCCGTCAACGGCTTTTGTGCTGCCGTAGTGGCGCGTCAGGTTGCGGGCATGGATAGCGGTTGTCATGGGTCCTGGTCTTCTGTCGTGTTTTGTTTGGCAAGAAGTTCTTCGATTGAAAGCCCCAGCTGCTGAATGCGTTCTGCCAGGCGCGGCCATTCGGTTTCAAGAAAATGACGACGTTCGCTTTTAAGCAGGCGCGCCTGTGCACCCTCGCGCACAAACATGCCAACGCCGCGCCGCGCCTCGATCAGGTCATCATCCACCAGCGATTGATAGGCTTTGGAAACAGTCAGCGGGTTGACCTTGAAGTCAACGGCCACCTGTCGCACCGACGGCAGGGCTTCGCCTTCGGCCAGGGTGCCGTCAAGAATGGCGGCCACGGTCTTGTCGCGCAGCTGCTGATAAATGGGGAGGTTGGGGTCCCAGTGCATGGTGGATTATCGCCCCATGCCTAAAAGCGCAGCGGAAACAGGCGCAGCAGCTGTCTGGCCGAGCGTGTTCCGGATGGCTGGTCTGCCTTGTCCGGAATGGAGGAAGCCATTTTTTCGGTTTCGACAGACGCCTTGTCGTGGCTGGCGCTGGCCGGCGGGGCCGACGAGTAATGGTCGACCCCAAAGGCAAACACCAGACAGATGGCTGCAGCCACCATGGCCAGGCGATGGGGGATGCGCAGACGGCGATATCTGGACGTTGTAAACATGTTTTATCCGGCGGTTTGCGTGTGCTTGTGTATTACATTACTAAAACACCAAGACGGAGTCAAGTTTTTCAGGTCGTTTCAGACCCGCGCCGTGTTCTGGTAGAATTTTGCCAAAATGAACCGACCACCAGCCGGGTGGTCACAGTGCACATTCCGAAATTTTCAATACCCCCAAGGAGTTTCACCCATGATGATTACCCGGATTATTGCCGGCTCGCTGCTTGCCGTCGGATTTTCGTCGGCCGTGATTGCAGCCGACGGCGATCTTGAGACACCCGAACAGCGCCTGAGCTACACCATAGGCATGGATATTGGCGGTTCCCTGGCCGAGCAGGACATGGAGCTCGATCTTGATCTGGTGGTTGAGGCGCTGCGCGCCAGCTATGCCGGTGAAGAAACCCGCATGACCCAGGATGAAGCCCTGGCGGAGCGCGAAGCATTCATGCGTCGCCGTCAGGAAGAAATGCAGGCCCAGCAGGCCGAGGAAGCGGCCAGTAACCGGGAGGCCGGTGAAGCATTTCTGGCTGAAAACGCCAAGAGAGAGGATGTCCAGACCACGGAGTCGGGCTTGCAGTATCGCGTGATTGAAGAAGGCGACGGCGCCAGGCCAGCCGCCGATGACCGCGTCACCGTGCATTACACGGGCACGCTGATTGACGGCACCAAGTTTGACAGCTCGCATGACCGCGGCGAGCCGGCCACCTTTGCGCTCAACCAGGTCATTCCGGGCTGGACAGAAGGCCTGCAGCTGATGGAGGAAGGCTCAACCTATGAGTTTTTCATTCCTTCCGATCTGGCCTACGGCGAGCAGGGACGCCCGGGCCCAATCGGCCCCAACTCGACGCTGATTTTTGAAGTCGAGCTGATCAGCATCGCTGACTGAGCCGCGGGATCTGATTATGGGATCGCTTCAGGAAGCCCTGAAAAAAGCGGGGCTGGTTGAAGACAGGCCTCGCTCTGCCGACCGGCGCCGCAAGTCCGGTGCCGGCGGCGGCAGGAAAAAGAAGAGAGCGGACAGACCCCATGGACGCCGAAACAGACCGGGCGCCGCCCGTTCCGCCAAAAGGCCGGAGTCTGATCTGGAGCGCGCATGGAAAGCCCGCCGCGCGGCCGAAAGGCGCGAAAAGGAAGAGCTCAAAAAGCGCAGGGTGGCCGAACAGGAAGAACGCCGCAAGCGCAACCTGAAGCTGGATGAAGTGATTCGCGGCAGCACCCTTAACCGCAAGGACGCCGAAGTGCCGCGCTATTTCGAGCATATGAGCCGCATTCGGCGCGTCATGTGCACGCCGCAACAGCGGGAGCAGCTCAACAGGGGCGAGATTGGCGTGGTCAATCTGCGCGGTTCCTATCTGCTGGTTTCACTCGATACGCTGGAAAAATACCGCCGCATCGCCCCCGATCTGGTGCCTGACCTGGAAGGCCGTGACGAGCCTGAAGATGATGGCAGCCACTATCCGCCGGTGCCCGACGACCTGATCTGGTGACGGCCGGCCCGCTCAGGGCCTGGTGGCCAGAAACGTGATGACTTCAAAATGGGGCGGGCGCCGCTCTATTGAGGTGATGCCGCAAAATTCTGTCCGCAGCCCGCTTTGTTTCAGCATTTCAGCAAGTTCTGAAGTGCTGAAGCCGTCGTTGGCGTGTGAGTAGGCCTTCATTTCAGCCTCATGCCGGTGCCGTTTGAGCGTGGCGCCCACCAGCCGCCCGCCCCGGGCAAGCACCCGCGCCGCTTCGTTCAGGGCGGTTTGGGGCTGGTGGCTGTAGGTCAGCGCATGCAGCATCAGCACGGTGTCAAATTGGCCGCTGCGGCAAGGCAGGACATGCATGTCGCCCTGCTGGAAACGGACATTGCCCAGCGACTTGACGCGCTGGCGCCCGGCGGCCACCACTCTTTCCGAAAGGTCTATACACAGCACCGAGCTGGCCCGTCCGGCAACAAGCTCCGCCATGACGCCGTCGCCGGAGGCCACGTCCAAAACCCGACCCGGTGACAGCAGCTGAACCATGGCGTGGGTGGTGGCTTCCCAGGTGCGGCCAGGCGAATAGTGGCGCTCCATATGACCGGCCACGGAGTCGGGCCAGCTGCTGCCTGCCTGGCGCTGGGCCATGACCTGTTTCAGGCGCCCGGCATCGGCATTGACGATGGCATCATCAAGCTCTTTGCGAAACAGCGACCACAGACGGTGCAGTCGCGGGTGATCGGCGGCGTTGCCAATGCGGTAGTAAACCGACACGCCCTGGCGGCGGTCGACCACCAGTCCGGCTTCGCGCAGCCGGCCAAGATGAGTGGACACCCGGGGCTGGGCCAGGCAGGTGGTTTCGGCCAGTTCGGCCACTGTCAGTTCACGTGATTCGAGCAGCGCCAGCAGCCGCAGGCGCGTGGGGTCGCCCAAAAGCCCGCAGTATTTCCCAATCTGATCCAGATCGATGACCGTATCCTCTCATCGCGATGGAAAGATACGCCAGATTAGCGCGGCAACCCCGCAGCTTCAAGCGGGAAATATGCTTGAATCCTGTTGCCGAAGCGGTCAGTCAGAAGTGGTCTTTCCAGCGGCGCAAAACGGCGAATACATCGGCCGGACTGTCGCCACAGTCGGGCTCGCGGCGGCGGGCAGCGGCCGCCACATCCGGCTGGCGACAGCGCAGAAAGGGGTTGTATTCAAGCTCGTCACCCAGCGTGGAGGGCAGGGTGGGCTGGTTTTTTGCACGCAGGGTCTCGGCCTCGCGCAGCCTGGCCTGAAGCGAGGGGTTGTTGGGTTCCACGGCCAGCGCAAAGCGGCAGTTGGACACGGTGTATTCATGACCGGCCAGCACTTTTGTGTCGGGCGGCAGGGCGGCCAGCCTGTCCAGGGAAGCGTGCATTTGCTCCGGAGTGCCTTCAAACATGCGCCCGCAGCCGGCGGAAAACAGGGTGTCACCACACAGCACCAGCCCGTGGCCGTAGTAGGCAATGTGGCTGGTTGTGTGGCCCGGCACGTCAAGCACCTCAAAATCGATGGCCAGAGGGTCAATCCGCACGCGGTCACCGTGACCCACCCGGTGTTCGGCCTGCGGGATGCGCTCGTCATTCGGGCCGTATACGGGCGCCGGGTGATGCTTGACAATGGCGCTGATGCCGTCGGTGTGGTCGTAGTGATGATGCGTGACAAGCACGGCTGCCAGCGCAAGCCTGCGCTCGGCCAGCCAGTCAAGCGGCGCGCCGGCCTCGCCGGGGTCAACAAGTATGGCGTGACGGGCATTGTGCAGCGCCCATACATAGTTGGATTCAAGAGCGGGAATGGCGACGATTGACAGCGGCATGGCGGTGTTGGTCTGTTATGCTTTTGGGCGTGTCGAACAAGCATTCTAACCCGCGTGACAGGCTGGCCGGTTACGTTGGCCTGCAAAGCCTTGAAACCGACCTTGCAGCGGCCGCCTGCAGCCGTTTCACGTCCCCCTGGATCCTTGAGGTGGCGCCCATGATCAGCGCTTCTCCGGGCCTGGAGACAGCCCGCAGCAGAATGCTGCTGGACGAAGCAAGCGTATGCTGGCCGTTCCGGGCCGCCCACGAATGCTGGCCGCTTGAGGATGAAAGCGTTCCTGCGCTGCTGTTGCGGCATTTGTGGCAGCCGGCCATTTGTGTGGATGTGCTTGAAGAGGCGGTGCGTGTTCTCAGGCCGGGTGGATTTGTTGTCTCCATTTCGGCCAATCCATGGCATCGCCAGGCGTGGCGCGAGACAGGGCCGAGCGCCTTGCGGCTGCCCGCCTGGCCCCAGTTTCAGTGGCTGCATTTTCGCCTTGGATTGCAGCTGCAAACCTCGATGATTGCGCATGTGCGTGGTATGGTGCCCGGCCTTGCGCCGCTGCTGGTATTGGTGTCGCGCAAGCGCTCTCAGCTGGCGCGCGTCAGCCCGGAGCGCTGGCGCCCGGCCAGCGTGGCAGCAGGTCGGCCGGCCATTGCCAGCCACTGCAAGGCAGCATGAATCTCTCGAATCAGGGACCTCCAAAGTACGGAACATGAAGCAAACGGTGCATATCTGGACAGACGGTGCATGCCTGGGAAACCCCGGGCCGGGCGGCTGGGGCGCGCTGCTGCGCTGGAATGGCCACGAGCGCGAGCTGTCGGGCGGCGAGCCCGACAGCACCAACAACCGCATGGAGCTGATGGCCGCCATCCGGGCGCTTGAAGCGCTCAAGCGCTCCTGTGATGTGGTGCTGACCACCGATTCGCAATATGTTCGCAAGGGCATGACCGAATGGCTGGCCAACTGGAAGAAAAACGGCTGGCGGACGGCGGCCAGAAAGCCGGTCAGGAATGCCGAACTGTGGAAGCG
The DNA here is from genome assembly GCA_035302305.1 of Wenzhouxiangella sp. Classification (GTDB taxonomy): domain Bacteria; phylum Pseudomonadota; class Gammaproteobacteria; order Xanthomonadales; family Wenzhouxiangellaceae; genus Wenzhouxiangella. The sequence continues at coordinate 7,150 of DATGSU010000201.1, forward strand.
GCTTGACGCGGCCCGGCAGCGCCACCAGGTTCGCTGGGAGTGGGTAAGGGGGCACAGCGGACACCCTGAAAACGAACGCGCCGATGAGCTGGCAAACGCGGCCGCCCGCAAGCTGGCGGCAGGATGATTGCATCATGACTGAACAGGTATTGCGCCAGATTGTCCTCGACACCGAGACCACCGGTCTGGAACACGATGAGGGCCATCGCATCATTGAAATTGGCGCGGTGGAAATGATCGAGCGCCGCGTGACCGGCAACAATTTTCACGTTTACATCAACCCCGACCGCGAGGTTGAGGCCGGTGCCCTGGAAATTCACGGCATCACCAATGAGTTTCTTGCCGAAAAACCGCGCTTTGCCGAACTGGCCAGCGAGTTTCTCGATTTCATAAAGGGCGCCGAGCTGGTCATCCACAACGCGGCCTTTGACCTTGGCTTCCTGGACGCCGAACTGGCGCGGCTGGACAGCCCGGCAAAGGTTTCTGACTACGCCACGCATCTGGACACCCTGGTTCTGGCGCGCGAGCTGCATCCGGGGCAGCGCGTGAGCCTGGATGCGCTGTGTCGCCGCTACGAAGTGGACAACTCCGGCCGCGAGCTGCACGGTGCGCTGCTTGACGCCCAGCTGCTGGCCGAGGTGTACCTGGCCATGACCGGCGGACAGGTTGACCTTGGGCTGGAAATGGCTGCATCCGGCGATGAGTCCGACAGTACAGCCAGCCTGCAGGGGCTGGACTTGTCGCGCCTGGTCGTGCGCCGGCCCGGCCCGGCAGAGCTTGAGGCTCACAACAAACGGCTTGAAGACATTCGCGCCGGCAGCGGCCGCTGTCTTTGGGACGAGCTGGAAGACCGGTAGTTAACAGCGCCGGGTGCCGGGTTCAGCGGCTGGCGGCCACCGGTTTCGAGAATGCAGCGTCCCCATCGCTGTCAAGACTGGCCATCAGCGGATGGTTTCTGAGCTCCATCCACAGCAGAATGTCCTTGAAGGTGCGAATGTTTTCAACATACTGAACCGGCTCATAACCGCGGGCATAGCCAAATCGGGTCTGGCTGTACCAGTGTTCCTGGGTCAGCAGCGGCAGCGACTCGCGCACATCGGCCCATCGGTCGGGGTCACCGCCGCGTCTTTCGGTGAGCACGCGGGCATCTTCCAGGTGCCCGTAGCCGATGTTGTAGGCAGCCAGTGCCAGCCACAGCCGGTCGGGCTCTTCAATGCGCTCGGGAATGCGCCGCAGCATGGACTTTAGATAGCGAGCGCCGCCCATGATGCTCTGCTCGGGGTCAATGCGGTCTTCAACGCCCAGCTGGCGCGCCGTGCGCTGGGTAAGCATCATGATGCCGCGTACGCCGGTGCGCGACACGGCGCGTGAATCCCAGTGGGACTCCTGGTAGCCGATTGCCGCCAGCAAACGCCAGTCAAGACCATATTCGCTGGCTGCCTGCTCGAACAGGGGCTTGAGCTCCGGCAGCCGGTCGCGAATGCGCTGCATAAAGGTGAAGGTGCCAACCGGCTCATAGCTTTCTATGTGGCTGTAGTAACGATCGCGCAGATCATCAAGAAGGCCGCTTGAGCGAACAAGGTGAAAAAACTCGCGCATGGCCTGGGTCAGCGAGTCGTCATCGCTGCGCAGGGTGGCCCAGGCGAGGGACTGGGGGTCATCAAGCGCGAATGCCGGCCGAATGGCGGGAAAATAAGGCCGGTTGAGGGCCAGGATGTTGGAATCGATGATGGTGTAGTCGATTTCACCGCTGCTGACGGCCTCAAACAGGTCTTCGATGCTGGCCCGCGCGCGCAGCTGCGGATCGATGCTGCGGTCATGCCTGTTCAGAAGGTTCTTGTAAACGGTGCCGGCCATCAGCGCCAGCCGGCCGCCATTCAGATCTGCAACCGATTCCGGCCGGGGTTCATCACGACGGTAGACCACCATGGGCTCAACCTCGCCATAGACGGGCCCAAAGCGCAACTTGCGCTGGCGATCGGCAATGCGGGTCAGGTTGGCGGCAATGAAGTCTCCCTGTCCCTTTTCCAGCGCCGGAATCAGCTGGCTGACGTCCGGGACGGTGACCACCTCCAGGGGCAGGCCCAGATAGCGCGAAAATTCGCGGGCCAGTTCGTACTCGAAACCGGCTTCTCCTTCCGAACCCATGTACCAGGTGGATGCGCCATTGATGGTGAGCATGACCAGGCTGCCCCGCTGGCGGATTTTCTCCGCCTGGGTCAGGTTGCGGTGGCCCGAGGTGGTAACCAGCAGAATGCAGGCAGCCAGCGCCGCGAGAGCGCCGAGTCGTCGCCAGCGCACGCTGCTGCGGGGTTTTGGGCTGCTGTCAGATGAGGCGGTCATCGTGGCTGGGCCCGGCAGCGGCGATGTCTGTTGTGCAATGTGGGCTCATGCAAGCGCAAGGGTTTCCGGTCAACCCGCCCTTTATAGCTGATATGGGCCGGGGAATATATGGATGGGGTCTGTTAAAATTGCGGGCTTGTCCCCCCGTTTGCAATACTGCCATGTCCACCGTCAGTCCGCCCGTAAGAACCCGTTTTGCGCCTTCTCCAACTGGAGATTTGCATATGGGGGGCGCAAGAACCGCGCTGTTCGCCTGGCTGGCGGCTCGCGCAACGGGCGGGCAGTTTGTCCTGCGCATTGAGGACACCGACCGCGAACGTTCAAGCGACAGCTCGGTGCAGGCCATTCTAGAGGGCATGCAGTGGCTGGGGCTGGAGGCCGATGAGGGGCCGTTTTATCAAAGCCGGCGCATGGACCGCTACCGCGAGCTGGCCGACCAGCTGCTTGAATCCGGCCATGCCTATCACTGCTATTGCTCGCGCGAGCGCATAGACCGCTTGCGCGAGGCAGCGCTGGCGGCGGGCGAAAAGCCCCGCTACGACGGCCACTGCCGCGATCTTGATCAGGTGCCGGACGGCGTTGAGCCCGTTGTTCGTTTCCGCAATCCGCTCGACGGTTGCGTTGTTTTTGACGACCGCGTGCGCGGCACCATCGAGGTGGACAATGCCGAGCTCGACGATCTGGTCATCATGCGTGCCGACGGTATGCCCACCTACAATTTTGCGGTGGTGGTTGACGATGCCGACATGGACATCAGCCTGGTCATTCGCGGTGATGACCACATCAACAACACGCCGCGCCAAATCAATATCTATCGTGCCCTGGGCATGGCGCCGCCCGAGTTTGCCCACGTGCCCATGATTTTGGGCGAGGACGGGGCGCGCCTGTCCAAGCGTCACGGTGCCGCCAGCGTGATGGAATGGCGCGAATACGGTTATCTGCCCGATGCCCTGGTCAATTACCTGGCGCGCCTGGGCTGGTCACACGGCGATCAGGAGGTGTTCTCGCGCCAGCAGCTCATCGAGCTGTTCGACATTGCGGATGTCAATCACAAGGCCTCGCATTTTGACCGGCAAAAGCTCAACTGGCTCAACCAGCACTACATGCGTGAAGGCAATCGTGAACAGGCCGTCGCGGAGCTCAGCTGGCATATGCAGCGTGCCGGGCTGGATGCTGAAAACGGCCCGTTGCCGGCAGACCTTTTGGCGGTCCAGGCCGAGCGGGCCGAAACCCTGGTGGATGTGGTGGAGGCCAGCCGGGCTTTTTACGAGGACTTTCAGGACTACGACGAAAAGGCCGCCAAAAGGCATCTGCGTGTGGCCGCGGCCGAACCTCTGCAAGACCTTCTTGCCCGTCTCGAGACCGTGTCGGACTGGCAGCCGGACGCGCTGGGCCAGGCGGTTCAGGCCACCGTTGATGCACTGGGAATCGGGTTTGGAAAAATCGGCATGCCGCTGCGCGTGGCGCTGATGGGCCACGGCCAGTCGCCGGCCATCGACAAGACCCTGTGGCTGACTGGCCGCCGGCGCAGCCTTGAAAGAATTTCCAGGGCGCTGGAATTCATTGCTGCCCGCGCAGCGGAATGACCGCACGGGCGGTCGCCCGGGCCGACAGCCTGCTACAATGAACGCATGGAAATGCGTCGTATTATCGGTGAGGTTGAGCAACGCTGCAAAACGCAGGGTCTGCGGCTGACGCCCACCCGTCGCCGGGTGCTGGAACTGATCGTCGAAGCCGACGGGCCGGTCAAGGCCTATGACCTGCTGGACCAGCTGAAGGCCGACCAGCCCAATGCCGCGCCGCCAACAGTCTACCGGGCACTGGACTTCCTGCTCGAAAACAACTTCATCCACCGTCTGGAATCCCTCAGC
>DATGSU010000202.1:0-3531 GCA_035302305.1 Wenzhouxiangella sp.
TGACGGGCCACGTCGCTGTTGAGCCTGACCCTGGGCGGATTGTCCAGGCGCTCGGTGTTTTCAACCGGAATGACCCGGTCCAGGCCGTCGGGCATGCGCGCCCCGGTCATGATCTCGAAGGCGCCGCTGCCGCCGCGGGCAGCCAGCGAACCGGCCGCCTGTTCGCCTTCTATGGCCAGCTCGGTGCCGGCGGCAACCGGTTCAGCGCCACCGCCCAGGGCAAAGCCGTCCATGGCCGAATTGTCAAACGGCGGCAGGGTTTCGGGGCTGGCGGCATCGGCGTGCAGTATGCGGCCCGCCGCTTCGTCCACGCGGCAGGTTTCCGCCACCGGTGCCGGCGAGTGTTCGCGAACCAGGGCCAGCGCCTGCTCGGCATCCATCAGCTTTTGGGTCATGAATGATCTCCTCCGGCCACCATGGCCAGGGCGTGGGCGAGCACCGGCGCCAGAATATCCATGCCCTGGGCCACCGCCCTGGCGCTGCCCGGCAGCGCCATGATCAGCGTGCTGCCGCACACCACGGCATCGGCGTTGCTCAGCCAGGCCATGGGCGTGTGCTGGCTGCTTTCGGCGCGAAACATGTCCGCAAGCCCCGTGGCCGGCCGGTCGGCTACCTTGGCCAGGGCCTGGGGCGTGCGGTCGGCGGGCCCCAGCCCGGTGCCGCCGGTGCACAGAACAAGGCCGATGGACTCGTCCGCCAGCGCCTGCAGGCGCTCGGCCAGCGCGTCGGGGTCATCAGCCATGACCTGGGCGTCACCAACATCGGCTCCCAGGGCGCGCAGGCGCTCGACCAGCAGCGGGCCGGATTTGTCGGTATATTCTCCGCGGCTGGCGCGGTCGCTGAGGGTAATGACCGCCGCGCGGATGTTGTCGAGGCGGGCCGGGCCGCGCGGCCGGTAGCGCTGCGCTTCGGCATCGCTCATGCCGTCGGGGTGCAGCCACAGCCCTTTCTTGCCGCCTTCCTTGAACAGCAGGCGCACGTTGCCGAACGACAGCGCCGGCTCGACCGGCTTGGTCAGGTCGTACAGGGTCAAAAGAGCGGCATTGACTGCCGCCAGCGCTTCCATTTCCACGCCGGTGCGCGCCTGGGTGGCCACTTCGGCATACACGCGAATTACCCGGCGGTCGGGCACCGGGTGGCATTCAACGCGAATGTGTTCCAGCGGCAGCGGGTGACACAGCGGCATCAGCTGGGCAGCTGTCTTGGCGCCCTGCAGCCCGCCGATTTCAGCCAGCATCAGCGCATCGCCCTTGGGCAGGCGCTTTTCGACCACGTCCTGCCAGGCGCTGCCCGGAAAAAACTCGCCAACGGCCACCGACCGGCGCGCCGTAATGCGCTTGCGGCGCACGTCGGCCATGTTGAAAAGCCCCTGGGTTGGCTGACTGCTCATGACTTTTTCTCCGCGATAACGGTTGGCTGGCAACAGTTGACAATGGTAGGGGAAACGGCGCGGCTGCGGGGCTGATATTGTTTTTGCCGCGCCTGTTCCCGGGCGCAATTCGTGACAGCGGGGGCTCAAATCCCTATGATGCAGGGCACAGCGAATACTGTTACGCGTGATCTGAACATTTTTTGGAGCGCCACGATGAGCCTGGACAACAACATCCGTTCATTTGACGACCTGCTGCAGGCCGCCCGCCTGCAGCCACTGCCGCAGCGACTGCTGTTTGTATTTACCAGCCGGGGAATTTCAGACAGGCCCAACCCGGCCCAAAAGGCCCGCTATGAGCAGGGCACCGGCGGCGAGCTGACCCCCGTGCTGTGCGTGGACAAGCGGCCCGAGCAGCTTCACGATTTTGACACGCTGATTGAAGAGTCACGCCACACGGGCCAGGACTGGGACATCGTGTTTGCCGGCGCCATGGAAGACCATTCACCGTGGCTGCCCGAAAACGAGGACGTGGACAAGACCCTCAAGCAGATGATGGCCATGATCCGCGCGGGCACCATTGGCCCGCTGCTGGCATTTGACCGCCAGGGCGACCCCATCATGTTTGAAGCTGCCTGATTTCGGACGCGCGCACCCGGCCTCATGTCTCGCCTGCTGGACAAACTGCGCGCCGCCCTGCCGGGCATGTCGCCCGGCTATTTCAGCATGGTCATGGCCACCGGCATTCTGTCGCTGGCGGCCGATCTGCTTCACCTGCCGCTGCTGCCCGAGCTGCTGCTGTGGCTCAACTGGTTTTTCTTTGTAATGATTGGCGCCCTGGCCCTGCTGCTCGCCTGGTGGCACCCGGAGCGGGTGCTCGAAAACCTGCGCAGCCACCTGGATGCGCCGGGCTTTTTCACCTTTGTGGCGGCCTGCTCGGTGCTGGGCAGCCAGAGCCTGCTCATTGGCAACAACCTGCCGATTACCGTTGCGCTGGCAATTTTCGGCCTGGTGGGCTGGATAGTTTTCACCTACACCATTTTTACCGTCTTCGCGGTCAAGCAGGACAAGCCCGGCCTTGAAAACGGCATCAACGGCGGCTGGCTTCTGGCCGTGGTGGCCACTCAGGCCATGAGCGTCATTGCCTCGCTGATTGCCGCCGAAGTGACGGCGCCGGCACTCAGGCTGGAGCTCAATTTCTTTGCGCTGTCGATGTGGCTGTGGGGGGGCATGCTTTACATATGGATGATGGCGCTGATTTTTTACCGCTACAATTTTTTCCGCTTCTCGCCCGCCGACCTTTCGCCGCCGTACTGGATCAACATGGGCGCCATGGCAATTTCCACCCTGGCCGGCGCTCTGCTGATCGTCAACGCGCCGCATGCGCCTTTTCTGGATTCCATGCTGCCCTTCATCAAGGGCTTCACCGTTTTTTACTGGGCCACCGGCACGTGGTGGATACCCATGCTGGTGCTCCTGGCCATCTGGCGCCACGGCGTGCGCCGCTATCCGTTTGCCTACGACCCCATGTACTGGGGCGCGGTGTTCCCGCTGGGCATGTATGCCGCCAGCACGCGCCGCATGAGCCAGGCCATGGAGCTGCCGTTTCTGTTCTGGCTGCCGCAGCTGATGTTTGCCGTCGGCATCACCGCCTGGCTGGTGCTGTTCGTTGGCCAGCTGCGCGCCCTGGGCACACACTGGCTGGCCGGAAGTGCGAAATGACCTGTCCGGAGCAGAAACCCGGGCCCTTGTTGATCATGATCAAAACCCGAACCTCATCGCGACCAATAAAATAATGCCGCCCGCTTTGGGGCCACGTGACTGGAGCTGATATGCCTGCCACCAACCTTCCCCGCCGCGCCAACCAGAACAGGGCGCTCTGGCTTAGCACCATCGCTTTCACCCTGTGCTTTGCCGTCTGGACCATCTTTTCCATCATCGGCCTGTCCATCAAGGAAGAACTCGGAATCGGCGAGTTCATGTACGGCATTCTCATTGCCACCCCGGTGCTGACCGGCTCAATCACCCGGCTGATTCTGGGCGTGTGGACCGAGCGCTACGGCGGCCGCCTGGTGTTTTCCGCCCAGATGATCCTGACCGGCCTGGCCACCTGGGCGCTGACCTGGGCCAGCAGCTACTGGACCTTCATGCTGGCTGCCCTG
>DATGSU010000203.1:0-2575 GCA_035302305.1 Wenzhouxiangella sp.
AAGCCCTGCTGAGCGTGCGCGACAGCCTGACCATCAGCTGGGTGGGCAAGAACATTGCCGATGGCAGCGAGCGGGAGCCGTCCACGCTGGTCAGCCAGCTGCGTGATCATATTGATGCCTGCTGGCAAACGGACAGCGCCGAATCAGCCAGCCGGGCGCTGACCCGCGAATGGCCGCTGGCGCCGTTCAGCCGGGCCTATTTTGAACAGGCCGGCCATGCGGGAGAGCCTGAGCCGCCGCGCACCCATGCGCTTGAATGGCGGGCCATGCATGCCGCAAGGCCGCAGCACAAGGATGTTGCGGAGCCGCTGCCCCTGCCTGCCGATCTGGAATCCGTCGGCATCGACCAGCTGGTTCAGCTGATCAAAACACCCGCGCGGGTGTTTTTTCGCGACAGCCTGAACGTGTATCTGCCCCGGGTGGAGGATGAGGACGCCGATGAAGAGGCCTTTGAGGTCAGCAACCTGGATCTGTGGTCGGTGCGCAACACGCTGCTGAAAAGCCATGAAGACAATCTTCCAGTCCAGCCCCGGGCATCAATCCGGGCCGGCGCGCTTCCCGCCGGGCATTTTGGCGAACAAGCGCTGCTCAAAACGGCCGGCGAGGCGGCGCGAATTCACGAGCGGACCGAATTGGTGAGGGCCGGCGCCAAACCTCTGGCCCCGCAGACCGTTGAGGTTGAAATCCGCGCAGGCGATATTCGCAGCCGCTTGCAGGGAAATCTGGTTCATCTGATGGAAAAACCGGACGGCGGCATTGTCCAGATCCTGACCACGGCCAGCAACATTGGCAGCGCCCCGAACTTTCGCCCGGATCAGCTGGCCGAATCATGGGTCAGCCACCTGGCCGCCTGCGCCAGCAACAGACCGCTTGCCACCACGCTGACTGGCCTGAGCGGCAGCGTTCATTTTGAAGCCGTGGATCCGGTCACGGCCGCAGAGTCGCTCAACCGGCTTTTTGAAGCCTATCTGGCTGCCAGGCAGTCGCCGCTGCCGCTGACCGCCAAAACCGGCGGGGCTTACATGAAAAAGCTCAACCAGTGGAAAAAAAGCAAGGACGGCCGGCCGGCCGATGCCGACTTTCAAGAGCGCAAGGCGGTTTATAAAGTATTTGTCAGCAACTATCAGGACGGAGAAGACAAAAGGCCCGAGATTGCCGCGGCATTTACCGGGTTTGATGATTTCTGGGGCCGCGATGGCGGCCTGTTTCGCCACTGGGCAAACAGGCTGTATGCGCCCATGCTGGATGCGGCCCTGGCCGGCGACAGGGGGAACAAATGACCGACAACATGAAACCGCTTGACCTGCTGAACCTGCCGCTGTGCGGCCGGGCGCTGATTGAGGCCAGCGCCGGCACCGGCAAGACCTACAGCCTGGCGGCCCTGTACGTGCGCCTGGTGGTGGGCGGCGACAACACCGCCTTTGCCGACGGACTGACACCCGAGCGCATTCTGGTGCTGACCTTTACCCGGGCCGCCACCCAGGAGCTGCGCGAGCGCATACGGCAGCGCCTGGCCGAAGCCGCCGCGCTGTTTGCCGGCAAGAAGCGGCCGGCTGCAGACGATGACTTCATGCGCGAGCTGCTTGACCGCACCGCCAACCAGCAGGAAGCCGCCCGCCGCTGCCTGGCCGCCAGCCGCCAAATGGACCAGGCCAGCATCTACACCATTCACGGGTTTTGCCAGCGCGCGCTCAAGCGCTTTGCCTTTGCCGCCGGCCAGAACTTTGAGCTTGATGTGGAAACAGATCAAAGCGCCTTGCGTGATCAGGCCCTGAAAGACTATTGGCGATACTTTGTGCAGCCCGCCTCCAAAGCTCTGACCGAAGTGCTGGACGAGGCCGGCATGCGCACGCCCGCCCAGCTGGCAAAGGCCATTGGCAGCCATCCGGCCAGCCGGCCGGGCGCGCCTGCCAACTTGCCCGAGCAGGCATCCCTGCCCGAATCCGTTGCGCGTGCCGTAGCGTCTTTTGAACAACTGCCGCAGGCCCGCCGGACCGCGGCACGCCTGCTGGGCGAGCAGCAGCAATGGCTGAATGACTGGCTGGACGCCATGCTGGAAGGCAAGAAGCTGGACAAGCGCTCCTACACTCACGGCCGGCGCGCCGCGCTGGACAAGTTCATGGCCGGCGAACCCTGCGACGAAGCGGATCTCGAGTTTTTCACGCCGGACGGACTGGCGTGGCGCAAAGACCAGGAGCAGCCCCTGCCCGACAACCTCACTGCTCCTCTGCAGGCGCTGCAGGATTATCTGCAGTTCAGGGAAGAAACCAAACTCCCGCTCGACGACTTTCTGGCCCATGCCGCCGAATGGACTGCGGCCGAGGAGGCGCGCCAGCTCAGCCTGAACTCAACCCTGAATTACGACAGCATGATCTCATCGCTGGCCCGCGCGCTGGATATGGATATTTCCCCGCAGGCCGCCGAGCTGGCCCGCCAGCTGCGCACCACCTGGCCGTGCACGCTGATCGACGAGTTTCAGGACACCAACCGGCTGCAGTACGGAATTTTCAGCCGCATGTACGCCGATGCTGACGACAAAAGCCACGCCTGGCTGATGATTGGCGACCCCAAGCAG
>DATGSU010000204.1:0-3476 GCA_035302305.1 Wenzhouxiangella sp.
TATTCTGCCGGCCTGGATCAGCGGGCGAAAATGCTTTAGAAAGAGCGCGGCCAGCAGCGTGGCAATATGCAGCCCGTCGGAGTCGGCATCGGCCAGAATAATGATCTTTCCGTAGCGCAGCCGGCTCAGGTCATCGGAGCCGGGGTCAACGCCTATGGCCACCGCCAGGTCGTGGATTTCCTGAGACTTGAGAATCTGGCCCGACTCGCTTTCCCAGGTGTTCAGGATTTTTCCGCGCAGCGGCATGATGGCCTGGAATTCCCGGTTGCGCGCCTGCTTGGCGCTGCCGCCGGCCGAATCGCCTTCAACCAGAAAAATTTCGGTCTCTTCCAGGTCGGTGGAGGCGCAGTCGGCCAGCTTGCCGGGCAGTGCGGGGCCTTTGGTGACACGGCGGCGCGCCACCTTGCGGCGCGCTTTTTGGCGCTTTACGGCGTTGTCCATGGCCAGTTTGGCAATGATTTCGCCGTCGGCCACGTGGCTGTTGAGCCACAGGGTAAAAGCATCCTTGATGGTGGTTGACACAAGTCTGGCCGCCGGGCGCGAGCTGAGCCGCTCCTTGGTCTGGCCCGAAAACTGCGGGTCTTCGAGCTTGACCGACAGCAAAAAGCACAGCCGCTCCCAGACATCGTCGGGCGCCAGCTTGAGCCCGCGCGGCAGCAGGTTGTGGATGTCGCAAAATTCGCGCAGCGCTTCGATCAGCCCGCTGCGCATGCCGTTGAGGTGGGTGCCGCCGGCCGGGGTTGGAATGAGGTTGACCCAGGATTCCTGCACCAGCTCGCCTTCCGGCAGCCAGGCAAGCGCCCACTGAACCTCCTCGCCCGCGCCGGAATGTTCGCCGCTGAACAGCGTTTGCGGCACAAATTCAGCCTCGCCCAGGCTGTCGAGAAGGTAGTGGTTGATGCCCTGATCGAATTGCCATTCCTGCACGCCGCCGTCGGCGCGGTCATCAAGCGTTACCTTCAGCCCCGGGCAGAGTATGGCCTTGGCCCTGAGCAGATGCGCCAGGCGCTTGCGCGACACCCTGGGCGAGTCGAAGTAGCTTGCATCGGGCCAGAAGCGGATGATGGTGCCGGTGTTGCGCTTGCCCACGCGGCCGGTCACTTCGAGCGGGCGTTCGGTGTGGCCGCTGGAAAAGGTGATTTCGTGTTCCTGTCCGTCGCGCCGTATGGTGCAGACCAGCCGCTTTGAAAGCGCGTTGACAACGGCAACGCCGACGCCGTGGAGCCCGCCGGAAAAGGTGTAGTTTTTGTTCGAGAACTTGCCGCCGGCATGCAGGCGAGTCAGGATGAGCTCGACGCCGGGCAGCTTGTGTTCGGGGTGCAGGTCAACCGGCATGCCGCGCCCGTCGTCCGACACCTCAACCGAGCCGTCTTCGTGCAAAATGACGCCGAGCATTTTTGCATGACCGGCCAGCGCCTCGTCAACCGCGTTGTCGATGACTTCCACGACCAGGTGATTGGGCCGCGTGGTGTCGGTGTACATGCCCGGCCGGCGCTTGACCGGCTCCAGGCCCTGGAGAACTTCGATGTCGGACGCCTGGTAGGCGTTGCTCATGGGCAAGGGCTCCGCTGATGAATGGGCTCAAGTCCTCCATTATAGGGCGCCACCCGCTTGTTCAGACAGGGCCGCTTTCAATAATGTTGCGGCGGTACTGGAGACGCCTCAGTTGGCGTAGTCCAGGTAGGACTGCAGGCCCCGGGAAATCATCTCTTGCTGCAAGTCCAGTGCTTCCTGCAGCGCCCGGTTGCCTTCATCCCAGGCGTTTTGACGGGCCTGGTCTCCGAATTGAACGGTTTCGTCCTCAACCTGCCAGTCACCGCCGTTCTCTTCAAGAAGGGCAGCCAGTTGTTCAACCAGGTTCATGATGTGCCGATAACTGCCCGGCGTGTTGTCTTCAGGCTGGGCTTCGGGATCGCCCAGAAAGGGTTTGATCAGCAGATCCAGCTGGCTTTTTTCAAGGTGACCCTTGTCCCTGATGCTTCGGTAATCGGATTTCAGCTGTCGGTTGAAAGCCGTCACCATCTTCTCAAACTGCCTGAGGCTTTGGCGCAGCTGGTCCATGGATGCATTCAGGCCGGCAAGGTCCACGTCCCGGGCCAGCATGACAGGATGCAAGTCGCGCATGACCGCACTCAGGTGGGCATGGCCGCGAGAGTTTTCGATGATGTCGTGCATGCGGGCAAATGCGGCTTCATGCAGGTTGGCCACGGCACCCAGATCACCGGTAAAGCCGGTCAGGGGCTTGACGAGCTCATTGGCAAGGGTGGCGCCAGGAAAACGCTCCTGATGAACTTCTGCCATCAACGCATAGCGTACGGCGACCTCGTCAAACAGCCTGGCAGCCTCCCCATCAAGGCTGGCCATGTTCTGGCTGCAAGCCGTGGCGGAAGCGGACGGCAGCTTGAACTCTATGGTTTGAGTGGCTGTTTGGGGAACGGTTTCGCCGTCCTTGCAGGCCGGCGTGAAGCGCCACTTTTCAATGGCCTGCACCACGCTGGCATCAAACAGACCGGCGGGGTCGCTGTCGGTGATTTGAATGTTGCCGGTCGTTCCGTCGGTACCAACGGTGAATTCCACTGTTACAGCGCCGGTCAGGCAGTAGGCCAGGGCCGAGTGCGGGTACCATGGCTCGGACAGCGAAAGCGCCTCGACATTCCGGTCAGACTGCGCACAGCCGGCCGCCGCGCCGGTGTCGGCAGCAACCGGTGCAATGGCCATAAGCAGGGCGGCAGAAATCAGCATGCAGCACGCTGATTTCATGAATGCAGAGAGGCTGGAAGACTTTGTTTGATTGTAAAGCATTGTTTTCACAAGGGGTTCCGTAGCCTGTTCTGACCCCTGCCCACCCTATCACGAACGGCTGGCGGCTCACAAATACCGGCACGGCAACGCTTGGCTGACCCATTGGCAGGCCCGGTGGGTTAAATTGTTGGCAGCGACCGCAACAGTAAAAGGAATGAATAATGGCTGATGTCAAGCCGCTTGATGTTGATCAGGTTTATCACCGCTGCTCCGAGCAGGATTTGCCGTTTGAAACCACGGCAGAGCTGGAGCCGCTGAGTGAGCCCGTGGGCCAGGCGCGCCTGCTCAATGCGCTGCGCTTTGCAACCGGCATTGAAAATCACGGCTTCAACCTGTTTGTTCTGGGGCCGCGCGGCATTGACAGCCGCGGCTTTGTAAGGCGCTATCTGAAGGAGCATGCCGCCGGGCGCGACGTGCCGTCCGACTGGTGCTATGTGTACAACTTCGATGATGCCAACAGCCCGCGCGCGCTGGAGCTTGAGGCCGGCGACGGGCGCCGCTTGCGTGATGACATGGAAGGTTTCATCGAAGAGCTGGAAGGCGGCATAGCGGCCGTGTTCGAGGGCGAGGAATATCAAAGCCGCATGCAGGACATCCAGGAAGAGCTGGAGCAGCAGCAGCGCGAGGGGCTGAGCGCCATTGGCAAGGAAGCGCGGGAGTCGGACATAGCGCTT
>DATGSU010000205.1:0-4866 GCA_035302305.1 Wenzhouxiangella sp.
CATGCTCGAAACCGCCTCCAGCATGCAAATGCTGTACGGCAGCGGCGCCATTCTCGGCCCGCTGACCGCCGGTATTCTCATGCAGTTTATCGGGCCCGCCTCACTGCTCAGCTTCATGGGCGTGGCCGCCCTGCTGCCGGCCGGCTTTGCGCGCTGGCGCATGTGGCAGCGCGGCCCGGTGCCCAAGGACGAACAGGGCGACTGGGTGCCGCAGTTCATGACTTCGCCGGCGGCTTTGGAAATGCACCCCGACCAGGAGGACAACGGCGCGGAATCCGATGATTCTTCCGCCGATGAGCAAAGCGGGGCGGAAGCCGCCGTGGCCGACTAGCCCGGGCCTGGATCGTTTTTTACCCTTGCCCGTCGGCCTTGCCGGACGGCACGGGCAGCGTCAGCACAACCCGAAAGCAGTCGCGCTGCGCGCCGGCGCGCAGCCGGGCGCCGTCTTCATAGGCCAGCTCAAGGCGCTGGCGAATATTGCCCAGCGCCATGCGGTTGCCCTCGCCCGGTTTGCTGCTGTCATCGGCCAGCGGATTGGTGATTTCAAGCCGCAGCCGCGAACGTTTTTCCATGCGCAGGCTGATGGTCAGCCGGCCGCCCTGAGCGCGCCGGGCAATGCCGTGCACCACGGCATTTTCAACCAGCGGCTGAATGATCAGAACCGGCAGCTGATGGTCCTGGGGCAAATTGTCCGGCAGATCCCATTCCACCTGCAGCCGGCGGCCCAGGCGCAGTTTTTCAATGCGCACATAGCCGCGCACCAGCTCCAGCTCTTCGGCCAGCGAGTGGGTTGCCCCCGGGCGCAGGCCAATGCGCAGCAAATCCGAGAGGTCCAGGGTGGCTGCCTCGGCAGCGTCGGGGTTGGTGTGCACCAGGCTGGCAATGGTGTTGAGCGCGTTGAACAGAAAATGCGGACGAATGCGGGCCTGCAGGGCATCCAGCCGGGCGCGGGTTTCGGCCGCCACCTGCGCCCGCCAGCGCTGCTGCAGGGCCAGATAACGCAGCAGCAACAGCGAGGCCAGCAGGCTGATAAGGGTGTTGCGGGCCGCAAACCAGCCCGGCCCCGCCGGCGGCTGGCCGGGCAGCCAGGCCACCACAAACAGGCTCATGACCAGCGTCACCGCCGGAATAAGCAAAAACACCAGCCAGGCCACGCCGGCTGAACCCAGCCTGCCCTCGTGCCGGCGCAGGGCGCACAGCAGGCCGGCCGAAACCAGCACCACCCACTGCACAAACAGCACCGACAGGCCAAACTCAAGCCAGAAACCCGGCAGCCCGGCGCTGGCCGCCAGCGCAAACACCAGCGCCACCACCAGCCCCACCAGCACCAGCAGAAACAGACTGCCCGGACTGCACAGATCGGGCAGTCCGGCTGTCACAACGCTGTCGCGATCTTCACCGGCCCATGTTTTTCCAGCCAAGGCACCGCACTTCGAGTTTGTGAATAACCGAGCTTAGCAGAAAGAAAAAGCCCCGCAGAAGCGGGGCGCTTTGAAAATCTTGCGTAAATGATTTTTACCAACAGTCCTCAGGGTTGTCTGTGTATTCATTGCCCCGCTTGCCGGTGTGTTCCAGCGTAAACTTCCCGCATTCCTTGTACTTGTCCTCACGGTCTTTTTGCAGGTCCGCTTCGCCTTTTTTATTGGTGTTCTGAGGCGTTGCAGTCAGCTTGAATCGAGTCCGCTCAATATCCCCTTTGACAAGATAAATGCCGGTTTCGGAAAGAACATCTTCTCCTTCACCACCAAGGTTTCTTGCTATCTCACATTTTTTGTCATCTTCATTTAGATAACTGCTATTACGTGAATAGCAGCGCTCCAGCGCCTGGGCGGTACTCATGAGAATCGCCGTGGCCTCCGCCCGCTTGGTTTTTACAGCATGCTTTTGATAGCCGGGCATGGCCACCGCCATCAAAATGGCCAGAACCAGTACGACTACCAGCAGCTCCACCAAACTGAAGCCATGGTTACGGTTTGGAAAACTCATTGCTTGACTCCTGGCCTTGGCGGCGGTTTGTCAATCTTTCAGTTCTTGCGGGCCTGGCCGCCGGCCCGAGGGCCAGCGGCGGCGCCTGCTTGTCAATATCCAGCGTGTCAATATTCAATCAGCTCGCGCCAGGCGTTGCGTCCGTCGCAAATCTCACCCAGCACTTCGTAGCCTGAGCCCTCACCGCCGCTCTTGAGCAGCGCAATCTTGGAGCACCAGCCTACTTCCTTGACGTCGTAGTCATCCAGGTCGGGCGGACTGGGCGCGCCGCCATCCGGGTTGTAAATACCTCTTTCAGGCTCTTCTTCCAGGCCCGGCGGGTCGGGCGGAATAATCACGATTTCCCTGCCCACCGTACCTCCTCCTTCCGCCTCCACCTCTTCGCCTGCGCCCGACAGAGGATCCAGCCGATAGGTGCGATCCACCCCGCCGGCCGAACAGGCATCGGCGTCGGGCTGGCTGGTGCTGACAACCAGAACCCCAAAGCGCAGATCGATTTTGTGCAGCACTCTTTCGCCAAGGCGCTCATCGCCGTGCTTCAGGTCCACATACCAGCCGAAATCGGAAGCCGCGCCGGATTCTATGGTTTTCAGAGCGCCGTTCAAGTTGTTCTCGGACAGACTCTCCATGTCGACAGGGCTGTTGTTGTCCAGAACACCGAAGACGGCCTGAACATCGGTGTTCAGGTCATCATTTTCATCGAACATCTTGCCTGTCCCGAAGTACACCATAATGCCGCCGGCCGGGTTGTCGCCCAGGGTGGGGCTGACGGTAATGGGCCGCTTTTCAGGATCCGAGAACAGCCCTTCGTCAAACCTGATCTCGTGCTTTCCGCTTTCGTCAAAATCAACGCGCCACAGCGTGCCCTTGAGGTCGCCGGCATAAACCCGGCGCACAAAAGTGCGCGTATTGGGGTCTTCCCAGATGCTGACGCCCGACAGGCCGGTGTCGGGCTGGCTGTCCAGCTCAATCTCACGAATCAGGTCGCCGGTTTCCAGGCTCACGACAAACAGGCTCGCCTTGTCGTTTTCGGCATCGTCAAGCGTGTCACCGCCCGAATAATAGCCGTTGCCAAAAATGGCCACCCATTGGCCGTTGCCCAGGCGGGTAATGGCCGGCTGGCTGAAGGTGTAGCCCAGCTTGCCGTAAAAATCGCTGCTTTCATCGTTGCCGTCGATTTCCCACAGCACGTTCGAGCCGGTAAAGTCCTGCGGCTTGGTGACGTCAAGCGCAAACACGCCCTTGCCGCCGGCGCCCAGGGTGCCCACCAGATAGGTTCCCCAGCTGTCGTTGATATAGGCATCGCCAACCGCCAATTGCCCGTCCACATAAAACTCGTGTTTGTAATTGGGGTCTGCCAGCTTGTAGAGCTTGTCGTGCACCATGGATGGCACGTAGGCAAACAGCTCCTTCATGTTCCTGCCGTCAAAGGCGTGCAGCATGCCGTCGTTGGCGCCCACAAACACCGTGTCGTAGCGATCGTAGCCCTCGCAGTCGAGATCCGAGTCCTCTTCACAGTCTCTGGGGTCGTTCTTGGTTTTTCCTATGTAGTCAAAATACTTGCCGTCATCGTCACCTATGGCGCCCCAGCCCTCATTGCCGGGGCCGGAATAGACCAGCTCCGAACCAATGATGTCGCCCAGCGGGCCATGGCGCTCGCGAAAGTCGTTGTCGCCGCTTCCTTCCCTGGAATCATCGCCGCGCAGATAGTTGATCAGGTCGGCAAAGTTCACTTCAAAGTCCCAGTCTTCAAAAGCACCTGCCATGATTTCATCCTCAACGACAGAAAGGTCGGAGGCGGTAAACTCAAGCGCCCTGC
Organism: Wenzhouxiangella sp.; assembly: GCA_035302305.1. Lineage (GTDB taxonomy): Bacteria > Pseudomonadota > Gammaproteobacteria > Xanthomonadales > Wenzhouxiangellaceae > Wenzhouxiangella. The sequence goes on from DATGSU010000205.1 coordinate 3,806, forward strand.
CGTTGCTGTAGTCGTAGGTATAGATCTTGCGCTCGGCGTGGCCGGGCATCTCCTCGCTGGCCGAATAAAACTTCTCGCCATCAAAGCTTTCTGCGGTCACGTTACCAACCCAGCCCTCAGTGTCGTGGTAGGTGTTGTAGATAAGCGAGTCGAAATCCAGCCGGGTGCTGTCGGTGCCGCCGCTGGTAATCCCTTCCGAGCGGGCCATGATGTCCTTCAGAACCTCGGCCAGCTCGTTGGCAAAGGTCTGGGGATCGGCCGCTGAAAAGAAGCCGCCCTGGCTGTTGACCGCTGCGTGTAGCAGGTCGTCGATTTTGTGGTGATCGTTGCCGCTTTTGGGGTTGGGCCAGCGACTGTCATTGGGCGCCATGGCAAAGCCGTCTTCCGGTTCAATGGTGCCCGTAACGCCCAAGCCAACCCCGAAAGTCACCATATGCTGGTGCGTGGGGCTGTCGGGACCGCCGGGCACATTGTCCGGCAAATCATTGCGTAGATCATTACTCCAGTAATGGTAGGCAACGTCGGCCAGCGTGTTGGAAAAGCTGTCGCGGTCAGCATTGCCAATCCTACTTGGATCGGGACCATTCCAGTATCCGTCAGTCATCAAAATTGTATAATTTTGACGACAGCCTATAAGCTCGCTTCGGTGGTTTGTCGGGTCCACCCGCCAGGGCTCATCGGTCTTGAAATACTCCCCCGCAGCCTGCAGAGAAGTTCTGAGCGGCGTGCTGCCGCTGGCATCACCGTCGTTCAACCACTGAAAGAAATCTTTTCTGTCCGACCCGGAAAACGGACGAACACCGCGCACAATTTTCGGGTTTGCATTGATCTGGCCATAGCCCACACGCGGTGTTTCGTCCAGCTGATGGAAAGCAGCGCTGATGCCGGCCTTGGCGGCCATTTCACGCGTGCGGTAATAGGAAAACCAGTTAGCAAAATTCTGCTGTTCAGCAGAGTCATTAATGTATCGCAAACTGTAACAATTATTGCTTCTATGGTTTGTGCCACAACCAGACCTGCTCTGATCAAACTCATAAACAAAAGCACGCCCAGGATCAGAA
>DATGSU010000206.1:0-3194 GCA_035302305.1 Wenzhouxiangella sp.
GAGTGCTCTACCGAACTGAGCTACGTGGGCGCTCTTCAAATTTTGGAGCGGGTGATCGGAATCGAACCGACACCATCAGCTTGGAAGGCTGAGGTTCTACCATTGAACTACACCCGCCCGGAATCGCCGACTGCTTCCAAATCTGGTGGAGGGGGCAGGATTCGAACCTGCGAAGGCTAAGCCAGCAGATTTACAGTCTGCCCTCGTTGACCGCTTGAGTACCCCTCCGGAATTTCGGCCTTCAAACCGGCGCTTTACGCGCCGGCCGTCATTCGACCTTCCAGACGAAGCCAGCAATTCTGAACCATAAGCAGCCACAAGTCAACAGCAATCGTCAAATTTATTCGGGGTGAATGCTTTTGAGATGTCGTTCCACGACCAGCCAGGCGCCAATTATACCCAGCAGGCCGCTGCCGCCGGCAAGCAGCGCCACGACCCCGGCCGGCAATGAAGAAAGGGCGAAGGCCCCGGCGTAGCTTGCGCTCAGCCGCTCAACCGGCCCGGCCAGAAGCAACAGGCCCAGCTCTGTCAGCAGCCAGGCCAGCGCCCCGCCGGCCAGCCCGTACCACAGGCCGGTATACAAAAAGGGGCGCCGCACAAAGCCGTCTGTGGCCCCGATGAGCGCCAGCACGCGTATTTCCTGATGCCTGCTGTTGATTTCCATGCGCACGGTGTTGCCAATGACAAACATGACCGCCAGGGCAAACAGGGCAGCGAGCAGGGCCGCCATCTTGCGCAACAAGTCCACTATGGCCTGCAGCCTGTCCAGCCACTGCAGGTCAACAATCACCTGGTCCACGCCTTCCGCATCTTCAAGCCTTGCGGCCACAAGCTGGGCATTTTCTCCCGTTGCCAGGGCCACCTCCAGCACCCAGGGCAGCGGATTGGAGTTGAGCTCGCGGGCCAGATCATCAAGCTGCAGCCGCCCGGCCAGCTCGGCCATGCCCTCGTCCGGGCTGACTGGATCCACTGCGGAAACCGCCGGCCAGGTGCTGACCAGTGAGGCCAGCTGCACCGCTTCACCACGACCCAGACCCCGGTCAAGAAAGACCGATACGGTGTCCAGGCGCTCCCAGCCATGCGCTGCGCGGCCGATATTGTCGAGGGCGACATAAAGCCCCGCCGGCAGGCTCAGCGTAATGGCCAGCATGGCAATAGTCATGAAGCTGGCCAGCGGCTGCCGGGCAATGGAGCCCAAAGACGACAGAAAGCTGTAGGCATGGCGCCGCGCCCAGGAACGCAGCCATGCCGGAACAAGCAGCGCGGCCGGCAGCCTTTTGCGCGGGCGACTCATGCGCCCACCTGCGCGGCCGGCACATCGTCAATCAGCCGGCCCTTGTCCAGAACCAGCACGCGGCACCCCAGCCGGCGAATCAGGACCAGGTCATGGCTGGCAATCAATATGGTCATGCCCTGCTCGTTCAGGCGCATGAACAATCGCATCAGCTCGGCCGACAGGGCCGGATCAAGGTTGCCGGTTGGCTCATCCGCCAACAGCAGGGACGGCCGGGCCACGATGGCGCGCGCAACGCCCACCCGCTGCTGCTGGCCGGCCGACAGCATGCCCGGATACACGCGCTCCTTGTCGAGCAGCCCCACCTGGTCGAGCGCAGCGCGCACACGGCGCCTGATTTCCGGAAAAGCGGTGCCGGCAATGACCAGCGGTAGCGCCACGTTGTCAAAAACCCGCCGCTCGGCCAGCAGGGCATGATCCTGAAACACGATGCCTATCCGGCGCCTGAGCCCCGGGATATGGCGCCGCGACAGCTGGCCGACATTGCGGCCGGCAAACAGCACGCGCCCGCGGCTGGGCCGCTCCAGAAGCGCGACAAGCTTGAGCAGCGTGGATTTGCCGGCCCCCGAGTGTCCGGTCAAAAAGACCATCTCACCCGCCGCCAGCTGAAAATCAATGTCCTCGAGCGCGTGCACGCCGCCCGGGTAGCGCTTGGCCACCTGTTCAAAACGGATGAGCGGCTCGGACAAGCTCATGCTCCTATGACAAAAGCTGGCTCATGGAAATGATGGGCAGCATGATGGCCAGCACGATATAGAGCACCATCAGGCCGACGACAAGAATAAGCAGCGGCTGCAAAACCGCCAGCACAAACTGACCGGCTGCTTCCAGGTCGCGTTCAAGCAGCTCGGCGGCCCGCTCCAGCATGGGCGCCAGCTCGCCGCTGCGCTCGCCGCCGGCCAGCAGGCGCCTGGCCATGGGCACCAGCCACCCAAACCGGCCCAGCGCACCAGTGAGCGAAACCCCTTCCCTGACCTGGGCCGAAGCCGCCAGCACATCGGCGCGAATCTGGTCGTTGCCGACCACTTCACCGGCGACATCCAGCGCATCCACCAGCGGCACGGCGCTGGCAACAAGAATGCCCAGGGTGCGCATCAGGGTGGCCGATTCTCGGGCCTTTTCAAACCGGCCAATCACCGGCAGCTTCAGCCTGGCGGCCGCAAAACGGCGGCGCACGGGCGGCTGACGCAAGGCAACCAGCCCCGCCGCTGTCAGCGCAGCCACTGCCAGCAGCAGCCAGCCATGGCTTGCAACAAGGCCGGACAGGGCCAGCAGGCTGCGCGTCAGCATGGGCAGCTCATGCGAGGCCTGCTCGAATACCCCCACAACGCGCGGCACGACATAGCCGATCAGCCCCCACACCACCGCCACGGCAATCAGCGCCAGGGCCGCCGGGTAGATCAGCGCCAGAGAAAACCCGCGCTTCATCTCTTCGCGCTTTTCGGCAAAATCGGCCAGCCTTTCGAGCACATCGGCCAGCCGGCCGGCGCGCTCGCCCGCGGCCACCGATGCGCTGTACAGCGGCGGGAACAATCCGGGCTGTTCGGCCATGGCGGTCGACAGGTTCTGGCCTTCCATTACGCGGGCCCGAATGGCGCCCAGCTGGCGGCGCGCCCGCGCCCGGTCGGCCTGCTCCACAAGCACCGACAGCACCTCTTCCAGCGGCAGCCCGGCCGCCAGCAGGCTGCTTGTCTGGCGCAGCAGCAGGGCGCGTTCGCGGCCATGTCCGCGCAGGTTCACCGCCCGCTGCCGCTGCTGCTCGTCAACGCCCTGCACGTCCAGAGGCATCAGGCCGCGCTCGCGCAGCAGTGCTCGGGCCGCCCGCGCGCTGTCGGCCTGCACCACGCCGCGCGCCGTGGCACCGGCGGCAGTCAGGGCCTGGTATTCATACGCCTGCATG
>DATGSU010000207.1:0-4971 GCA_035302305.1 Wenzhouxiangella sp.
CGCGCTTCGAGGATCGAGCCCAGTGATGCGGCAGAAATGCCCTTGCCCAGCGATGAAACCACACCGCCGGTAACGAAAATGATGGAGGTCATGCCCGGATGCTCAAGCTGTGTGAACCCGGCAAAGTATTGTACCCGATAACCCCGCCGCGGCTGTGACTGCAGACGCACAAACTTTTATCCGGCCCCCGAATCAATCCACGCCAGCGTTGCCAGCCGCCCGGTCTGCCCGTCGCGGCGGTATGAATAAAAACGGGCCGGCTCTTCCATGGTGCACAGCGCGCTGTCAAAAACCCGAACCCGGCAACGCATGAGCTCAAATGCGGCCACGCCCTTCAGGTCAAGCCGCCAGCGGCCTGCGTCGGGCAGAAAAAACCGCTCCAGATCCGGATTCGTTTGCAAAAAGGCGGTGCGCACCTCAGCGCCCACCTGATAGCAGCGGGCGCAAATGCCCGGGCCCAGCCAGGCCATCACGTCATTTTTTCCGGCGGGCAGCGCAGCCAGCACGGCCTCCACAATGCCGCCCGCCAGCGAACGCCAGCCGCCGTGTATGGCCGCCACAAAGGAACCGGCCGCGTCGGCCAGCAGTATCGGCAGGCAGTCGGCCGACAATATCGCCAGCACCTCGTCGGGGCGGTCCGTCCAGGCGGCATCGGCCTGTATGCCTGCGTGCCAGTCTGCAAGGTGAACCACGCGCGTGCCGTGCACCTGCTTGAGCCAGCGCGGCGGCGCCGGCAGCCGTTTGGAAAGCCGCCGTCTATTGGCGGCCACCGCACCGGTTTCATCATTGCTGTTCATGCCCAGATTCAGCGATGCATAAGGCCCGCGGCTGGTGCCGCCGCTGCGCGTGGTTGAAAAGCCCCTGACCCGTGCGGGCGCCGGCCAGCCGGGCTCAATGATCTGCATCGGAAGCCGCGTCGTTGTCGAGAATGTCAATCAGCTGCTGCATGTCATCGGGCAGCGGTGCGGTCACCTCCAGCGGCTGCCCGGAATCGGGGTGGTCAAACACCAGTCGGCGTGCGTGCAGCGCCTGGCGCGGAAATTTTTGCCAGGCCTGGCGCTGGGCGTCGCCCAGCCCCGCCGGCGCGCCGCGCCGACCGTACACCCGGTCGCCGATGATGGGGTAGCGAATATGCGCCATGTGCACGCGAATCTGGTGGGTGCGCCCGGTTTCCAGTTCGATGTCCAGCAGGCTGGCGCCCGAAAGCTTGCGGGCCACGCGGTAATGGGTGCGCGCCGGGCGCCCGTCGGGCCGCACAATCTGGCGGCGACGGTCCACCGGATGGCGTCCCAGCGGTTCGTCAACCTGCCCGCCGGCAATCATTTCGCCCCACACCAGGGCGCGGTAAAAGCGCCGTATGGCGCGCTTTTTCATGGCCTCGACCAGCCGGCGGTGGCTGGCGGTGGTGCGCGCAACGATCAGGCAGCCGCTGGTGTCCTTGTCGAGCCGGTGCACCAGGCCGGCGCGCGGCAGCACGGCCAGATCGGCATCGTGATTGAGCAGAGCATTGGCCAGCGTGCCGTCGGGGTTGCCCGATCCGGGGTGCACCACCAGCCCGGCGGGCTTGTTGACCACCAGCAGGTGCGGGTCTTCCAGCAGCACGTCGAGCGCAATGGCCTGCGGTTCCAGCGTGCCGTGGTCGGCCAGCTCGGCGTGCAGCCTGACCCGCTCCCCTCCCAGCAGGCGCAGGCCCGGCTTGACGGTTTGCTCGTTGACGCGCACCTGCCCGCCACGAATCCAGGCGGCAATGCGGCTGCGTGAGTAGTCGGGCCAAAGTTCGGCCAGCACGGCGTCGAGCCGCTGGCCGGCGTGGCCCGGGTCAATATGCGCTTGCAGGTTTATAAGGCGATTCATGATCCGGGCTTTGCTCCAACATGCCGGCGCGGCAATGGCATAATGGCCGGTCTTGAAGAGAACGTGTCCATGCCTGAACTCGAGACCATTATGCCCAATCCAGACACCGCCCGCCGGTCATCCCCGGTCATGATTCTGCTGCTGCTTGCGCTGGTCGTGGCCACAGGCGGCTGCAGCCGCGAAAAGCTGGATGAAGACGCGTCGGCCGAGCAGCTTTACAACTGGGCCAACGCCGCCCTGCGCGCCAAAACCTGGCCCGAGGCGGTCAGCCGCTACAAGTTCCTGACCACCCGCCATCCGTTTGGTCGCCACGCCGAACAGGCCCAGCTCGACATGGCCTACGCACAGTACAAGGCGGGCTCGTCCGAGCGCGCCGTAACAACGCTGGACCGCTTCATTCGCACCTACCCCACCCACCCCAATATCGACTACGCCTATTATTTGAAGGGGCTGGTCAAATACGATGAAACCATCAGCGCCATGCGGCGCCTGTTTCCGGGGCAGGTCATCGACCGCGACCAGAGCAGCGCCCGCGAGGCCTTTCTGGACTTCCAGGAACTCATTCGCCTGTACCCTGAAAGCCGCTACGTGGCCGATGCCCGCCAGCGCATGGTCTACCTGCGCAACGTCATGGCCGAGCAGGACGTGGTGATCGGCAAGTATTATTTTCGCCGCGGCGCCTATATTGCCGCCATTCAGCGCGCCCGCCACGTGATCGAAAACTACCCGCATGCGCCGGCCAATCTTGACGCCCTGAAGCTGATGGAGCGGGCCTATGTCAAGCTGGAGCTGGCCGACCTGTCGGCCGATACCCGGCGCGTGCTCGAGCTCAACGCCGGCAAGGCCTCCCTGCAGGAAGACAAGCCCTCGTTCTGGCGCCGGCTATGGCCGTTTGACTGATTCGCAGCCGGCTGTTCGCATCGAATCCGACCATGTCTTCACCGCCTTTTTCAGCGCGCGCCAATGCGCTGGTGCAGCGCATCGAACATTGGCTAGAACATCGTCTGTCGGCGCTGCCCGATGACCGCACCCGCCTGCCCGAGGCCATGCGCTACGCCACCCTCAACGGCGGCAAGCGGCTGCGCCCGCTGCTGGTGTACGCCAGCGGCGAGGCCCTGGGGCTGGTGCCCGACAGGCTGGACGGCGCGGCCGCGGCCGTAGAGCTTATTCACTGCTACTCGCTGGTGCACGACGACCTGCCGGCCATGGACGACGACAACCTGCGCCGCGGCCAGCCCACCACGCATATTGCCTTTGACGAGGCAACGGCCATTCTGGCGGGCGACGCCCTGCAGGCGCTGGCGTTTGAAGTGCTGGCCGAAAGCAGCGAGCCTGCGGCGGCCTGTCGCATGAGCCTTGAGCTGACCCGCGCCTGCGGCGCGGCCGGCATGGCCGGGGGCCAGGCGCTCGATCTCCAGTTTGAAAGGCAGCAGCCCGAACGCGCCGCGGTTGAATCCATGTACGCAAAAAAGACCGGAGCGCTGATCCACGCGGCCGTCATGCTGCCGGCCGCCCTGCGGCCTGATCTGCCCGATGCCCATCGCCGCGCGCTGTCCGATTTTGCACACGCGGCGGGGCTGGGCTTTCAGATTCGCGACGATCTGCTGGAAATTGAGGGCGACACCCGGGCCATAGGCAAATCGAGCAACAGCGACCAGGCTCGCCAAAAGGCCAGCTGGCCCGCCCTGTTCGGCGCTGACGAGGCGCGTGCCCGCATTGATGAGCTCACGCATGAATCCAGGCGCGCCCTGGAGCGGCTGCCCGGCAATTACGACGGGCTGTGCTGGCTGGCCGAGCGCCTGCTCAGGCGCCAGCACTGAGCCGGCAGACAATATCGAAAATTTCGTGACCCCGGCCCAGCCCGCGACGCTCGAAATGCGTCTGCGGACGCCAGTCGGGGCGCGCAGACCACGGCCGGCCCTGAATCCTGAAAGCATCGACCTGCGCCAGGGCTTCCAGCATCCACTGCGCATACGGCCGCCAGTCGGTGGCCAGATGCAGAATGCCCTGTGGCCGCATGACAACCGCCAGCTGCTCCAGAAACGCCGGCTGTATCAGGCGCCTTTTATGGTGGCGTTTTTTGGGCCATGGGTCGGGAAAGTAAATGCGCACCTCGTCCAGGCTGGCCGGCGCCGCCTGGCTGCCAAGCACGTCCACCGCATCGCGCATGATGACGCGCACGTTGGTCAGCCCGGCTGCGTCAAGCCGGTTGAGCAAACGCCCCACGCCCGGTTTGTGCACTTCCATGCCGACAAAATTCTTTTCCGGTTCATTGGTGGCCATCCAGGACAGCGCATCGCCGTTGCCAAAACCGATTTCCGCCACCAGCGGCGCGGCGCGCTCGAAGGCAGCGCGCAAATCCACTGTATCGGCAGGCACCTCGTAATGCGGAAGGCGCTGTTCAAGTGCCCTTCTCTGGGCCGACGTCAGGCGGCCGGTACGGCACTCAAAGCTGCGCACGCGGCGCATGTGGCGCCGGCGAACGTTGGCTAGCGCCCCACCCGGCTGGTGTTCAGCCGGCTTGCCGGCCGCTTTGCCAATGGTCAGAAAAACACCCCTTCAATGGGTGACGAGGCCGACGCATAGCGCTTTTTGGGAATGCGCCCCGACAGGTAGGCCAGGCGCCCCGCCTGAATGGCCAGCTTCATGGCGCGGGCCATGCGCAGCGGATCACCCGCGCGGGCAATGGCGGTGTTCATCAGCACCCCGTCGCAGCCCAGCTCCATGGCAATGGCGGCATCCGAGGCGGTTCCCACGCCGGCATCAACCAGAACGGGCACCGACGCGTTGTCGATGATTTCCAGAATATTCCAGTGATTCTGTATGCCCAGGCCCGACCCTATGGGAGCGGCCAGCGGCATGACGGCCGCACAGCCCATTTCTTCAAAGCGGCGCGCCAGCAGCGGGTCGTCGCTGGTATAGACCATGACGTCAAAACCATCGCGGATGAGCTTCTCGGCTGCCTGCAGCGTTTGCGTCACGTCGGGAAACAGGGTGCGCTTGTCGCCAATGACTTCGAGCTTGACCAGGCTGTGGCCGTCCAGCAGCTCGCGCGCCAGCCGGCAGGTGCGCACCGCGTCCTCGGCCGTGTAGCAGCCGGCCGTGTTGGGCAGAATG
>DATGSU010000208.1:0-6034 GCA_035302305.1 Wenzhouxiangella sp.
AAGGGGACGACTGAGCGCGGTCGGCAGCCGCGCCGCTTTCGATCAGTCGCGCCAGTAGTCGTTGGCGGCCGCCACCGTCTGGAAGTACAGCGCCACGGTTTGCGACACGGCAATCAGCGAGTCGGCATCGGTGCTGTATTCGGGGCGCTGGTCAAACAGCACTTCCTTGTCCGGCTGGGTGGTGGTGACCGCCCGGCGCGCCAGGGTGACCGCCAGGGCAAAGCCCTCATCGGCGTTGGCGGTGATCAGGCTCAGCGCGCTGTCGGCGCTGTTGTTGTCGGCGGTGTCGTCATCGGCCAGCGCAGGCATGCAGACCAGGGCGGCGGACATAATGACGGCAAACAGCACATTTTTCATGATGCATCTCCTCGGGTCGGGGACAAACGCTGCGGACGGGCCAGACTCGGAATGCCGGCGCCGCGCAGCCTGAGGGTCAGCTTATCATGCAGGGTGGATGAATCAATGGGCGATCGGTTCTAACCACCGCGATTTTTGCGTACCCGCTCCTGCGCGTTGCGAAAGGCCATCTCGATTTCGGCGTTGTCGTACATGGGCATGGGTGCATCGGGCTCGGGGTCGCGCAGGCTATAGGTCGCGCCGCAGTAGGTGCACGATTCCCGGCCCGAGCGATGAATGGGAATATAGACGCGCGGATGGGCGTTCCAGATTTTCATGGCGGCGGTGGGACAGGACAGTGGAAGGTCCTCCCAGCCGATTTCATATTCTTGCTGCTCGGAGGCGGGTCCGAGCTCACCTTGTTTGCGTTTGGCAACCATGTGGGGCAATTCCTTCGCGAAAGCGGGTCAATTCCATGACCCTATGTTAACGGCTTGTCCTCCGCGCCGGCGGTTTGGCGCACGTTATCGCGGAGCGGCTGTTATTCTAGCGTTTTGACTGCTGAATTTGAGGATGGCTGATGAGCACGGACTGTGATGTTGCCATTGTGGGCGCCGGCCCGGCCGGCCTGTGTCTGGCGCGCGCGCTGGACGGACTGGGCCTGAAGATCATGCTGCTGGAAGCGGCCGACAGGGACAGGCTGGCCAATCCGCCAGAAGACGGGCGCGAAATCGCCTTGACGCACACATCCAGAAGCCTGCTGGAGAAGCTGGGCGTGTGGCAGCGCATCGACCGCGCCGAAATCAGCGATTTGCTGGACGCTGAAATATACGACGGCGACAGCCTCGAGCCGCTGCGCATCAGCCGCCATGACGGCGGCAGCGAGCAGCTGGGCTGGCTGGCCGCCAACTACCAGATCAGGAAGGCGGCCTGGCAGGCCGTCAGTGAGCAGTCCGATATTGAAATGATTCTTGGCCGGCGGGTGGAAGGCACGTCGCCCAAAGACAATGCCCGCATCCTGCGGCTGGAAGGCGGTGACGAAGTCAGCGCCCGGCTGGTGGTGGCCGCCGACTCGCGCTTTTCAAACATGCGGCGCGCGGCCGGCATCGGCGCGCGCATGCGCGACTACGGCCGCAGCATGCTGGTGGCACGGGTGGAAATCGAGGCCGATCACGGCCACGTGGCGCGCGAATGGTTTGCCTATGGCCGCACCCTGGCGCTGCTGCCGCTCAACGGCCAGCGTGCCTCGGCTGTTATCACCCTGCCAACGGCGCAAACCCGGCGCCTGGCGGCTCTCGATGCCGAACAGTTTGGAGCCGAAGTCACGGCGCTGTACGAAAATCGCCATGGCCGCATGCGCCTGATCGCCGACCGTCACGTCTACCCCATGGTGGGCGTGTGGCCCGACCGGGTGGTGGCCGAGCGCCTGGCGCTGGTCGGCGATGCCGCCGTGGGCATGCACCCGGTTACGGCCCACGGCTTCAATCTGGGGCTCAACAGCGTGCGCGTTCTGGCCGACGAAATCAGCCGCTCGCTCGAGCGGGGCAATGAAGTGGATGCGCCGGCGGTTTTGAGCGGCTTTCAGCGGCGCTCGCGGGCGGCCAGCCTGCCGCTGTTTGTGGCCACATCGACCGTGGTGGGGCTGTACACCGACGAGCGCGCGCCGGCGCGCCTGGTGCGCCGTACCGTGCTCAGGGCCGCCAATAGGCTGGCGCCTTTCAGGCGCGCCATTGCCGGCCAGCTGACCGGCCGCGGCAGCCTGCCGGCGCCGGTCGAGGCGCTCAGGCGGCGCGTGTTCGAGCCGGGGCGGGCGGCGGACTGAGCCGCCGCGCCGCTACCGTCAGGCATCGCCTTCGGGCTTTGCGGCCACAATGTCGACCGCCTCACCATCGGTGGATTTAAGCAGCAGCCTGCCGTCGGCGGAAATGTCAAAGTGGCGGATTTCGGGCAGCCGCTCGAAAAATGCCCGTTCCAGCTCCATTTGCTGCTCGGCGCAGGCCATCAGGGTGGCGCCGGGCTGCTTTATTTCCAGGCTTTCGCCGCTTAGCCGGTAGTCGGCAAAATAGCGGTTGCAGGCCGACTGGCCCGACAGGCGATTTTCGTCGTCAAACAGCAGGGTCATGCGGATTTTGTCGGGCACGGCCGTATCGCCAATTTGCTCGATGTGCCATTCCGCGCCGGTCAGCAGCGATTGCGGACTGCCGCCGCAGCCGTTGAGCGTGCCGTTGTCAAGCGTTTGTACGCTGGCCTGCCAAGGGTGGGGCATGCCGGTGGCCGAATCGCGGCAGATGCGGCTGTGGAAAGCCGCAACAATGCCGGTGTCTTCGCCGCGGGCAAAAACCTGAACCAGCCCGCCTTCGCGTTCCAGCTGCAAAATTTGCAGGCTGTCCTCAACCTGCCCGTAGTCGCGCACCAGCCGGGCGCTGCGGTCGCCTTCAATCTGCAGCATCCAGCCGGGCTCGTTGCCGCTGGCCCGTTCGGGCATGGGCAGCTCAGTGCTTTCGCTGTCCAGCCCAAGCTGCGCGGGGGTATACAGCTGCAGCTCGCCCAGATCCGCGCTGCGGCGGGTGGCGTCCAGCAGCACCGGGCCGGTGTCGCGCAAGAGAGTGTCATCAAGATAAACGCGGCTACGCATGGTCAAAAGCGCGTCACTGCCCACTGAATGCCTGAAGCCCAGTTCCAGCGGAATGGGCACCTGGCGGCCGTCGAGGGAGGTGTCGTAGCTGCTGATGCGGTGCGCGCCGGATTCATCAATGCGCTCAAAGCGCGTGCGCACCACCGCGTCTGCCGGCAGGGCAATGCGCTCGCGGTAGGTCAGGCTGGCAACAATTTCCATGCGCTTCATGCTTGCGGCGACAGACTCGTCGGCATCATCTGCGCCCGGGCGCAGGTTGAAGGTGCAGGCAGTCGCCAAAAACAGCGCGGCTGCGGCGGCCAGTGCTTTCATGTTCATGTTCGCGCTCCGGTGGGGTCATGTCAGCAGATTCTACCCCAGGGGCGGTTTGGGCCGCAGCGCCGGCCCGGCCCTGTCAGCGCGGCGGGTCAGCGCTCCAGATACTGAAGCTTGTCGGGCACGCCGTCCCACTCCTCGGCGTCCGGAAGCGGCCCCTTGCTTTCGGTCAATACCGGCCACTGCTGCGACAGCTCGGCGTTGATTTCAAGAAAATGCTTCTGGTCATTCGGCAGGTCGTCGTCGGGATAGATGGCTTCGACGGGGCATTCCGGCTCGCACAAGGTGCAGTCAATGCATTCTTCCGGGTCGATAACCAGAAAGTTGGGCCCTTCGTGAAAACAGTCCACGGGGCAGACTTCCACGCAGTCGGTGTATTTGCACTTGATGCAGTTGTCGGTAACAACAAAGGTCATGATGATTTCACCTGAACAGGAATGGCTGTGCGGCTGATAAATTTTAACATGTATGTCATGCGCATATTCTTATGGTGCGATAATGTCTGTCTGATGAACAGCATGCAAAGGCTTGTTCCCGTGCCGGAGCTTTTGAGCATCTGCGGTCCCTGGTTCGCCTGCGGAGTTTGCCCGTGCGAATAATTGTTGTCGGCGGCGGGATTATAGGCGCAACCAGTGCGCTGGCGCTGGCCGAGCGCGGGCACGACGTGGAGCTGGTGGAGGCCCGCGGGAACATTGCCGAGGGCACCAGCCACGCCAACGGCGGCGGCATTACGCCGCTGCATTCCGAGCCCTGGAACAGTCCCGGCCTGTTTTCCAGCCTGTTTGCCTACATGGGGCGCAAAAATGCGCCCTGGCGGCTGCCGGTTTGGCAACTGCCGGCGCTCAGGCGCTGGGGGGCGCGCTTTCTGGCCCAGTCCAGGCGCGATCGTTTTGTTGACAATGCCCGGGCCAACATCCGCCTGGGGCTGTATTCACTCGAATGCCTCCAGCGCTGGTGTCAACGCTACGGGTTTGACTATGCGCAGACGACGGCCGGCTCCATGCAGCTGTTTCACGACCGGCAGGCGCTTGAGCAGGCGCTGGCCCTGCGCCGCCAGCTGATTGAAGACCCCGGTCAGGTGGTGCCGCTTGATCGCAGCGGGCTGGTGGCGCAGGAACCCGCGCTGGCGCCGGTGGCCGATAAGCTGGCCGGCGCCCTGTACTTTCCGGCCCATCAGTCGGGCGACGCGGCCCGCTTTGCAATGCTTGCCGCCCGCCAGGCCGAAAAACTGGGCGCGGTTTTCAGCTTCAACGAAAAGGCGCAGGCGCTGAAGTTTGACCGAAACCGCTTCAGGGCGCTGCAGACAGACCGCCGCCTGATTGAGGCCGACGCCTGCGTGGTGGCTGCCGGCAGCGATTCGCCCGGGCTGCTGGCCGACACCGGAATACCGTTGCCCATTCAGCCGGTGCGCGGCTATTCGGCCACGTTTCACATCGACAGCGCCGAACATCTGCCGCAACTGCCTCTGCTTGATGTCGCCCACCGGTTTGTCACCCTGCGTCTGCATGAAAACGGCTTTCGCATTGCCGGCCTGGCCGATTTTGCCGGGCACAAGCGCGCTGTGGCGCCAGGGCGCATGGATGTCATGCTCGAAGGGGCGCGCCGGCTGTTTCCAAGTCTGGCCGATCAGCTGACGCCGGCCAGGGGGCGGCTGTGGGCCGGCCTGCGCCCGGTTACGCCCGACGGGCGGCCGCTGCTGGGCAAAACGCCTGCCGAAGGTGTTTTTGTCAACGCCGGGCACGGGCCCATGGGCTGGACCATGGCCTGCGGCTCGGCCGACCTGCTGAGCGCGCTTGTCGACGGCCGCCCGCCCGGGATAGCCGCCGAGCCATACAGCCCGCAGCGTTGAGAGGCCGTGGCGGTTTGATCCGCGTCAACATTAGAGTATCCTGAAATGGCTAGAATGTATTGATCGGTCACTGCAATCAGGGTATTCAACCATGCAAAAACCACGAACGCTTTTTGTTTCACTGTTCATGGCCGGTGCGCTGGCGTTGAGCACGGCGGCCACGGCTGACGAAATTGATCGCCAAAAGCTGCAGGAGCAGGCGCAAAGCCTGTTTGCGCCGCTGCCCGAAAAGGTCGACAACCCCGACAACCCGCTCAGCGACGTCAAGGTGGAGCTGGGCAAGATGCTGTTCTACGATCCGCGCCTGTCCGAAAGCGGGTTCATTTCCTGCAACAGCTGCCACAACCTGGCCACCTACGGCGTTGACAACCTGCCCACCTCGCTGGGGCATCGCTGGGCGCTGGGGCCGCGCAACTCGCCCACGGTCCTCAACGCCGCGCTGCACAGCGTCCAGTTTTGGGACGGACGGGCGGCCGATGTCGAGGAGCAGGCCCAGGGCCCCATTCTCAACCCGATTGAAATGGCCATTCCCGACGGCGACGCCGCCGTGGAGCGCATTGCGTCCATGCCGGAATACGTGGAACTGTTTGAGCAGGCCTTCCCCGACGAGCCGGAATCGCTGAGCTATGAAAATGTGGCCAACGCCATAGGCGCCTTTGAGCGCACCCTGATGACGCCCGACCGCTTTGACGAATTTCTCAAGGGCGACGCCGATGCCCTGAGCGACAACGAGCTGGCCGGCCTGCAGGTGTTTTTGGACCAGGGCTGCGTGGCCTGTCACGCCGGGCCGGCGCTGGGCGGACAGATGATGGCGCGTTTCGGCATGGTCGAATCCTACTGGGAAGCCACGCGCGACTTCATCGCCATTGACCAGCCCACCATGCCCATGGATGTTGGCC
>DATGSU010000209.1:0-12490 GCA_035302305.1 Wenzhouxiangella sp.
GACGGCCGCTGCAAAACATAGTGCCCCAAACCGGATGGATGGCACGATTGTTATTTTTGTTCCACGAGGAAGAACCCATGAAAAATTTGTGACGTGCGCGTTAGTTATACCTTGCCCGGGAACACGGGTCAAGTTGCGTCCGGCGGTGCGCATGCGTGAAAATACTTGGTGTTCATGCTTTTGGAGCGGATTCATGAAGTGGGTTGAGGCCTTTCACGTCATTTTTGTGGTCACCTGGTTTGCCGGGCTGTTCTATCTGCCCAGGCTGTTTGTGTACGCGGCCGAAACCCCCGACGAACAAACGCTGTCCCTGCTGTGCGTCATGCAAAGACGGCTGATGGGCATCACCCACATCGGCGCTGCGCTGGCCATCGCCCTTGGCCTGACCAAGCTGGTCGCCAACCCCGGCTACCTGCAGGACGGGCTGTGGATGCACATCAAGCTGCTGCTGGTGGCCGGGCTGGTCGGCTACCACATCTGGTGCCGGCAGCTGGTCGGGGCCTTTGCCCGCGGCCGCAACCGGCACAGCTCAAAGTGGTATCGCTGGTTCAACGAGGTGCCGGCCCTTTTTCTCGTTGCCATCGTCATTCTGGTGGTGGTCAAGCCAATCTGAGCCTCAGCCCAGCTTTCCGGCCGCCAGCAGGTCGCGCACCATGTACAGGGCGGCAATGCTGCGCCCCTCGGAAAAATCCTCACGCTGAATCAGGGTGATCAGATCATCCAGGGGCCACTTGATGACGTCGATCTCCTCGGGTTCGTCACCAGGCAGCCTGGACTCGTAAAGATCGCGGGCCAGCACGATACGGGAGCGATGCTCCATCAGGCTGGGGATCAGGGTCAGGTAGCCAAGGTCCTGCAGGGAGCGGGCGGCGTAGCCGCATTCCTCCTGCAGCTCGCGGTTGGCGCCCTCGGTGCTGTGCTCACCCGGCTCCAGCCGGCCCTTGGGCAGGCCCAGCTCGTAGCGATGCTGGCCACCGGCATATTCGCGGATCAAAAGCGCATGCTCGTCATCGGGCATGGCAACAATAATGACCCCGCCGGGCCCCTGACGCAGCAGCCGGGTATAGGTGCGCCGTTCACCGTTGGAAAATTCCAGGTCAACGTATTCAGCGCGAAACAACCCGCCCTTGCGCTCATAGCGTCGCAAAACATGCGGAAGTTTGCGGTTTTCGTCAAGCTTGCTCATGGCGAGAGATTAACAGCTGGCGGTGAAGATTTGGGCATGCCGCCAGCACGGAGGTGGTGTCCAGGCCGATATCGAGACCGTCCAGATCGGTGATGGTGCCGCCGGCCTCGCGCACCAGCACAACCAGCGCGGCAATATCAAGAATATTGACGTCGGATTCCAGCACAATGTCCTGGCTGCCGTCGGCCAGGCGGTGATAGGAATAGAAGTCGCCGTAGCCCCGCGAGCGGGCGGCGCGGGCCAGCAGGCTGCCAAACCACGCCCAGCCCTTGTTGCGCCTGGCCAGGCTGCGCAGATTGCCCACGCACAAATCGGCGTCTTCAACCCGGCGGCAGTCGCGCACGCGAACGGCGCGGCCGTTGATGAACGCACCCTGCCCACGCACGGCCCGGGCGCGTTCCTCAAACGCCGGCGCCGATGAAACGCCCAGCACCAGCTCGCCGTCAACCATCAGGGCAATCTGCGTCGACCAGAACGGCAGGCGACGGATGAAGCTGCGCGTGCCGTCAATCGGATCAATCAGCCACAGGCAGCGGCTGTCGCCGCTCCGGCCATATTCCTCGCCGTACAGCGCGTGGTCCGGAAAGCTTGCGCTGATGACTTCGCGAATGGCTTCCTCGGCCTTGCGATCGGCCGCGGTGACGGGGCTTTCATCCGCCTTGCGCTCAACGTCAAAATCACCGCCAAAGTAAGCCATTGCAATTTCATCGGCGGCATCGGCAGCATTCAGCGCAACGGTCATGGCAGCATCAAGATCAATCACGGCTTTCCTCTTTCCTGAAATTTACCGGCCGGTCACCAGCCCAGCCCGCCATCCAGCCGAATGCGAACCTGTCCGTCCGGTTGGGGCTCGCCCAGCCAGACCAGCTGGCGCAGCAGTTCAGACCGGTCGCTGCTGGCGCGCAGCCACAGGTCCACCTCGTAACGTTTCTGGCCAAGCTCGATCGCGCCCCTGACCTGAACGGCGCCGGGTTTGGTCGACGCCACCTGCGCCGTCTGGCTGTCCTGGCCGGGGCGAGCTTCCAGCTCAACGGTCACCTCGCCCAAAGATTCATGAACAGTGCCCTCAAGGCGGGCGTTTTCCCACACCAGGCGGCCGTCTATCTGCGGCACCGAGCCGTCGGCAACCAGCGCCCGGCGAATGTCGACGGCGAGCTGGCCGGCCGGGCGCGCATTGAGCAGCCACGCGTGCGCATCGAGGCGCTCGATGTCGATCCTGCCCGCCACGTCGTTGAGCAAAGTGGCACCCGGCCGGGGCAGCCAGTGACCTTCGAGGTCAACACCGGCGCCGCGCGCATGCCACTTCCAGCGGCGGCCGCCGTCCCAGGCCCAGTCAATGTCCAGGGGCACAAAACCGGGCTGGCGCCAAACGGCCCGGCCTTTCCACAGCGTTCCCTGAACATGGCGCACGTTTTCCCCGACCTCAAGCCGGGGCACCACCACCCGCGCCGGCAGCGTGACAATGATCAGGACAGGAACGACCAGCACAAGCAGCCACAACAGCCTACGCATCGCCACCTTCCCGAACAAGGCTGACGCGCGCGTTGACCTGGCCTTCGGCCCCGGCGCGGTCTACCTGCAGTTGTTTGACCCTGACGGGATAACGGCGTGAAAAGTCCTCCAGCCAGGTCATGATGTCCACAAACCCGGCGCCTTCAAACCACACCCTAACCTCGCTGGAGCCGGCCGGCTCGATGCGTTCCATGGCGCCGGCCAGGCCGGCGGCGCGGGCCGTTTCATCGGCCAGGCCAAGCAGCGACCGGTCGCTGGATTCGCGCTGGTCGCGGCCGCTGTCGCGCAGCCTGTCGGCAATCGGTTCAATCGCCTCCAGCCAGTCGAGCAGCGCCTGGCGGGCGGCAATCTGTTCGCGATGGACGGCCTGCGCCGCCGCCAGGGGCTCCCAGACCTGAACATAAACCAGCGCCGCCAGGGCCACTGCCGCGGCCAGCACAATCAGCCTGCGCTGACGCGTTTCAAGCTGCTGCCAGGCCGATATCATGCCCCGCCTCCGCGACGAATCCGGATGCGCCCGCTGGCGCCGTCCTGATCTAGGCTGGCCCCCTGCACATCGGCGTTCAGGCCCAGCGCCCGCAGGCGCTGCTCAAGCTGTTCCAGCGCCGCCACATCGGGCGCGCGCAGCGCCAGCTCAAGCTCGTCATTGCGGTAGTCCACGCGGTCAAGCTTGAGCGCTTTCTGACCATCAATGACCGGCGCGGCCTGATGCAAAAGATCAAGCAGGCCGGCCGCCTGACCAAAACGCAGCCGGGCCAGCTCGCGCTCGGCCTGGGCCCGGGGCCTGACGATGCGCGAAATGTCCGGGAACACTTTTCTGAACTGGTGCTCCATATCGGCCGCCAGGCGCTGTGAATGACGCGCCAGGCGGTAATTTTCCACCGCGGCCGAGGCCAGCAGCAAACAAACAACAACGCCGGCCAAAACAGCGACCCGGCGCCACTGTCGCCGGGCAATGGCTGCAGTTTCCGGCGCCCACGGGCCGCTGAGCAAATTGACGCGGGCCGCTTCGGCGCCCTGCCCCAGAACAGCCAGCAGCGGCTGCCCTTTCCGCACCTGCGCCAGCCGGCTTTGGTCAAGCCAGTCGGGGCGCTGCCCGCCGTGCCATATCCACTCGGAGTCGGGCGGCGCCACGGTGTCGATCAGCTCTGCGGCCAGCTCGGCGTCCAGGGCAGTAAACGACCAGTCGCCCCAGCGCATCAAAATGCGTCCCCCGCTTTCTGCCAGGGCAAGCTCACCGGGCTGCCAGGGCAGGCACAGCGCATCGGGCAGCATGCGTTCAACGGCCAGGGTGCCCAGCTTTTCAACCAGCTCATCCATAACCCGGGCCGCAATGCCCAGGCAGTTGAGACGGCCATCTTCGGTCCGCGGGCCGACAACCACGTGCTCGTCTTCCGCGCTGCCGGCAAAATGCTCTTCGGCCGCCCAATGTGCCGCCTGCTGCAGCTTTTGTCCTCTGAGAGGAGGCAGGTCCAGGGTCAGGCCCATGCACAGGCCGGCGTCAATAAAAACCGTGGCCGCGCTTTCCTGTGGCCAGTCGGCTGCCGCCGGGTCGCACTGCCCGGAATCACGCACCTGACCGCCACGCCCAAGCCGCAGCCAGTCCCAGCTGGAACCTGCAGCATGTACAAGCAGCTTGTCGGAACGGGCACGGGCCATTCAGGGCACTCCCTGGGCAAAAAACCGGAATCCATCATAACCTGCCACCCCGACCCCCATCAGCCGGAAGTAATTGCGTTCCGTACCGTCAACCACCACCCGCGCCACCGCCATATACCAGTGGCTGCGCACGGTCAGCAGCAGGCGTTCTTCCGGGCTGATCACGCCCGCGACCAGAGGATGCTCGACAAACCTGTTCAGATCGGAATAGGGCCCGTCGGCCTCTACGCGGCGCGCCTGATCAATGCCCAGTCCGGAAACGACGGCCGCCAGCAGCTCGGGCGGCGCGCTGTTAACGTTGACGCGCAGCCGGGTGTCCGGCAAGGCGCTGACCACGGGCGCCAGCACCTGCCAGGCGCTGTCATCGACGCTGCGCAGCCAGCGCAGTTCGCTGGTGCTGACCATGGGAACGCCGGCCGTGCGATACGGCGGGCGATGCCGCCCGTACCAGTCGTTGGCGGCGCTGCCCGGGCGCGGCATGACGGCTCCGTCCAGCCAGTCGGCCAGTTCATCGGCAATGACCGGGCTGAGCTCAAGCTCTGCGAGCAGCCGCCTGAAAGCATCCGCGGCGGCCGCTGCCATGGCCCGGTCGGGATGCGCCAGGGCATTGACGTTGAAGCGCGCCTGCTGATCCTGCAAACGCCCCTGCACCATGCCGCCGGGCACGTCAAACGGCGCTGACCAGCCGTCGCCCAGCGCCGCCGGATCCGCGCCTTCGGCCAGCGCCTCGCGCAGCATTTTCTCGGCCAGCCAGGTCATGCCGCTGGCGTACTGCCACGAACGCTCCGTGGCCAGCAGCGCCTCGCTGCGCGCCAGCCCCTGGCGGGCCCTTTCAAGAACCGCTGTGGCAATGAGGGCGGCCAGCGCCGCCACGACCAGGGCAATCAGCAATGCGCTGCCGCGCTGTCTGTTACAGATGGTCATTGCAGCACCACCACCCGCCTGACCCGTCCGAATGAGCGGGTTTCGACAACGGCCTCTATGGCCGCCGGAAGGCTGGCCGCCTCCTCGCCCACGGGCCATTCATCGCGCCACCGGCCGGCGTGATCCCGGTAGGAAAAGCGCAGGGACTCAACGTCGGGCAACACTGTTTCCGCGTGCGCCAAGCTGGCCGTTGTCCGGTCGGTAACCGGCCAGACCAGGCGCTCCAGCCCGCTGCCGCCCTGCTGCCAGCCAAAGCGCTGCAGGGTCGAGCGGCGTGAGCTGGCCATGTTGACCCAGCCGGCGCGCGTGCCGGCCAGCTGATCCGACTGTCCGAGCAGGGCCGGCTCGGCCCGACCGCCGGGGGTTGCCACGGCCCGGGTCACCAGCTGGCGCAGGTCGCTGTCGAGTCGCGCCACGGCCAGCTGCAGCGCGGCAAAGCTCTCGCTGCGCTGCCGGTGCCGGTCCGCCGCGCGGCTGAGCGTGTCCAGCGCCACGTAGGCGCTGGCGGCCAGAATGCTGAAAACGGTCACCGCAATCAGCACCTCAACCAGCGTAAAGCCGCCGCTTTTTTGGCTGTTTGGCAACTTCACAGCGGCAAAAACCCGGTATGGGCAAGCACGGGGCTGCGCATTTTGGCCGAGTCGTAAACGGCCACTTCAACGCGCAGCAGCTCATCACCCGGCGCCGGCTCTATCAGCATGTCCCAGTACCAGTCGCGCTGGCCCATGCGGGTGCTGCCGCTGCGCTTGCCCGCCGCAACGCCCCTCTCAAGCTGCAGCTCGGCAATGGCGTTGTCGGCCACCCACAGTGCCCAGCTGCGCGCTTCCAGATCGGCCTGGCTGCCCAGCGCGCCGCTGCCGGCGCGCGCCAGCGCGGCCACGGCAACCGCCACCACCACCAGCGCAATGAGCACTTCGAGCAGGGTAAAGCCGGTGGCCTTGCTTATAACTGCCCTTCTCATGTAGTTGCCCTTCATCATGGCCGGCTCTCCACCTGCAGGCGCCCGGACGGGGTCGATTCGAGGCTGGCTGACAGCTGCTCCATGCCGGCGTCCAGCCGAAAGGCCGTCAGTTCCCCCAGGGGCTGACACACCAGCTGCGGCAGCTCGGGGTCATCGCCAATATCGACCGGGTGGCCTTCGACCACCAGATCAAGATCGGGGCTGCCCCGCCAGCGGCGCGGATAAATGATTTTGCCGTCCGGCAGCGGCGCCCACCCCTGCGCACCATACTGCCAAAAGTCGTAGCCTTGGGTGGTCAGCCGCACGCCGCGCGGCTGGGCCTGAAACATGGATTGTTCACACTGATGCTGCACGAGAGCAGCCAGGCGCCGCAGCTGCTCGTCGGGCCCGCTGCCCGTACTCAGCGTGCCCAGGCGCAGCGCCACCATAAAAGCCAGCGCCGCCGCAATGGTCACCACCACCAGCACCTCGATGAGGGTAAAACCGGCGGAGCGGCCTGTGACGGGATCAGTCCTGCCAGTTGCCGATTTCGGCATTGATGCCCTCGCCGCCGGCCATGCCGTTGGCGCCCAGAGACCACACGTCGATTTCTCCGTGAACGCCCGGATTGAGGTACTGGTATTCATTGCCCCAGGGGTCCCTGGGCAAGCGGTCGATATAGCCGCCCTCCTTCCAGTTGGGCGCCGGCGGCTGGCCCGACGGCCGCCTTGTCAGCGCCTCCAGGCCCTGCTCGGTTGATGGGTAATTGAAGTTGTCGAGCTTGTACATGTTGAGCGCGGTGACCAGCGCCTGAACGTCCTGCTGGGCGCGGGTCACGCGTGCACGATCCGGTTCATCCATCACGCGCGGCACCACAACCGCTGCAAGAATGCCGATAATCACCACCACCACCAGAATCTCGATCAGCGAGAATCCGCCGTGGCTGCGCAAGTTCATCCGTTTCATCGTTTTGCTCATACCGCTGTTGTTTTGCGAGGCTGACATCAGCCTGTCGACACACTGTATGACATGATAAGCGCAACCGCCCGTTCAACGATACGCCCGGAGCAATCCATGCGCCACATCCGCATCCACACCCGACAGCCGCTGGCCGACGGCGCCCGGATTGAACTCGAACAGTCAGCGGCGCGGCACGTGGTGCGCGTGCTGCGCCAGCGTGCCGGCCAGGATCTGGTCCTGTTCAACGGCGATGGGCTCGAATATGCCGCCACCATCACCGCAGCCGGGCCCGGCGATCGCTGTTCTGTTCTTGTGGGCAGCAGCAACCGCCCTGCAACCGAGTCGCCGCTGTCCATCAGCCTGGTGCAGGGCATTTCCCGGGGAGACCGCATGGACTGGTGCATTCAAAAGTCCTGCGAACTGGGCGTCACCGGCATCTGGCCCGTGTTTACCGCGCGCAGCGGCGTGCAGCTGACGGCCAAACGCGCCGAAAAGCGCGTGCAGCACTGGCAGAACATCGCCATTTCGGCCTGCGAGCAAAGCGGCCGCGTCAAGGTGCCGACCGTTCATTGTCCGGTTAAGCTGCAAGACCTCGACTGGCCGGCGGGGCAACGCTTTTATCTTGATCCGTCCGCCCGCATCGGCCCGCTGGAAATCCAGGCGCCGCAAGACCGGGGTATTGTGATCGTCATCGGGCCCGAGGGGGGGCTTGAGCCGCGTGAAATCGACTGGCTGCAACACAAGGACAGCACCGGCCTGGCCCTGGGCCCAAGGGTGCTGCGAACCGAAACCGCCGGGCCGGCCGCCATTGCCGCGCTGCAGGCCCTGTTTGGAGACTGGAAGTGAATATAAAAACCCCGCCCGCAAACTGGCTCAAGGCCTGGCTCAAGGCCGACCAAAGTGAAATTGCCGCCATCGAGGCGGCCATGTGGGACGCCGGCGCACAGGCCGTTACCCTGGTGGACGCCGAGGACACACCCATTCACGAGCCTCTGCCCGGCAGCATGCCGCTGTGGCCGCGAACCATCGTTGAGGCGCTGTACGCCACAGACACGGATCGCGAGCTGATCCGGTCGATGCTGACCGGTGCCGGGCTCAAGGACGCTGCCTCCAGGCTTCAGTTCGACACGCTGGCCAACAACAACTGGGAAACCGCCTGGATGAATTCCTATGAGCCCATGCGCTTTGGCCACAGCCTGTGGATCTGCCCGTCGCACATCGAGCCCGACCCCGACTGGCCGCTGGTCATCCGGCTTGATCCGGGCGTGGCATTCGGCTCGGGCACGCATCCGACCACCGCTTTGTGTCTTGAATGGGTGGAAAGCCGCAACATGACGGGCAAGAGCGTGCTTGACTACGGCTGCGGCTCCGGCGTGCTGTCGCTGGCCGCCGCGCTCAAGGGCGCCAGCCGCCTGGTGGCCGTCGACCATGATCCCCAGGCGCTGCAGTCCACGGCGGAAAACGCCCGGCGCAACAACCTGGACGGACACATTGAAGTGCTGCTGCCCAAAGCCTACGGTGAGCTGCCCGCCAATCTAAAAAAGTTCGATGTCATTCTGGCCAATATTCTGGCCGAGCCGCTCATTGAGCTGGCGCCCGTCCTGATGAACAGCCTCAAGCCGGGCGGCAGAATCGTGCTGTCGGGCATTCTGGGCAAGCAGGCCCATACGGTGGCGGCGGCCTATGCTGATCTGGGCTCCGAGGCGGTCATCAGCGAGCGCGAGGGCTGGGTGCGCATTGTACTGACGGCACCTACAGCTTCATGACCACTGCATCCTGGCCAATCCAGAAGGCGGTGGGCTGATAAAAGTCGGGCGGACGGCCCAGCGCCTTTTCAACCTCATCTTCAATGACGGCGCGCGTGGTCAGGCAGGTGCCGTACTGATCGGCATCCAGCGATGGCGATTCGCTGCTGTGAAAATAGCGCACGCCCCCGGGCCCCAGATCCACGCCAAATTCTTGCGCGGCCCGCTCGCCGTGAAAAGACGCCACCAGCACGCCGCCCGGCGCCACGGCCTGGGCCAGGCTGCGCAGCCATTCACCCCACCGCGACACCGGCAGGTGGCTGAACAGCGACAGCACAAACACCAGCTCGTAGCGCTCGGGAAAAACAATATCCTTAGGCTCGAAGCTGGACACCAGCCCCTTGACGCCAAACTGCCTGCGGCCAAACTCAACCGCTTCGGGAATGATGTCCGCGCAGGTCAGCCGGCCCGGAAAAAGCGGGGCCAAATGCCGCGTGAAACGGCCAAACCCGGCCGCGAATTCCAGCACGTTGTTCATTTTAAGCAGCGGCCGGTCAACGCGCTCCAGCAGCACCATCAGTTCGCTGAGCGTGCGCCAGCCGTCGGCCAGATAGGCGCGAATGGGGTCGCGGGTGCCGGGCGCACTGCGGATGAAGCGAAAGATGTCGTCCTGCGGATGAATGGTGCAGTTCACGCGCATCCAGCGGCCAAAACTTTCGGCATGCCCGAGCCGCTCCAGCGCGTTGCTGGCCTCAAGGTTGCCGCGATCGCGCCGCAGGATATCCGCATACAGGGCGCCCGCCTCGTCCGGGCTGGCCGCCTCCAGCGCGGCTGCCTGTTGCAGCGTTTCATCATCGGTCGGTTTTTTTACCATGCTTCGGCCATTGCCAATAACGCGAAAGAGGCGATTCGGGCGAGCCATGCTAGCACCGTGCGCCAGCCGGTGTTAGCATTTTGCCACTCCGACCATCCCGGCGCCCGACAGCGCAGCCATGCCTATCCAAACAACCTCAGACGCAGTGCAAACTGCCCTGGCCGACAGTCATCTGGCCGCTGCGCTGCACGCGCTTGTCCCTGCGCGCAGCGGCGCCACCCGGCCCGAAAACATCGACACGGCCATTCATCCCGACTGCCAAATGCTGGCGCACTCCCTGCGGGCGCACGGCGATGTAAATCTGGCCGTCAGCCAGTACTTTGGCGTGGCCCTGCAGCAGTACGATGTTGTGCAGCAGCTGCTTGAGTCACTGTTTTCGGAACCTGAAAAAATTGATTTTCTGGATTTTGCCTGCGGCTACGGGCGCCTGCTGCGTTTTCTGGTTCACGGGCTGTCGCCAAAAAACATCCATGCGGCCGAAATCCAGCCCGATGCGCTGGCCTGGGTCGGCCGGCGCTACGGCGTGAATACCCACGCTTCCGGCCCGGCGCCGCAGGATTTCTCACCCGGTAGAAAATTCGATCTGATCTGGGCGGCCTCGCTGTTTTCCCATCTTCCCGATCCGTTGTTTGGCCCATGGCTGGCGCAGCTGGCCGGACACCTGACAGACCAGGGCGTGCTGTGCCTGAGCGTTCACGACGAAGCGCTGCTGCCGCCGGACATGCGCATGCCCGACAGCGGCCTTTTGTACCTGTCGGAAAGCGAAAACGCCGGGCTGGATCCGGAAATCTACGGCACCACCTTCGTTACGGCCGGCTACGTCGAGCGGGCCATTGCCGGTTTTCTGCCCGGCCGCAGGACGGTAAAACGCCTGCCCAGGCTGCTGGCCCACGAGCAGGATGTTTATGTGATTGCCCCTCCGGAGCGCAGCCTGACGCCGCTGGAGTCCATGCGCTACGGCACCCGCGGATGGCTGGACGAGCTGCGCATTGACGAGGAAAACAACACGATATATCTGGCCGGCTGGGCCGGTTCATTTGATGATCTTGAATTTGACGGCGTTGAAATCAGGCTGGAAGACCAAACTGCCCGCCTGCCCTGCAGCGAGCCGCGACCCAGGGTGGCAAAGGTGCTGGGCAAACCCGGCCTGGCCAGCAGCGGATTTTCGTGCACGCTGCCGCTGCCGGCAAAAACAGACCCGTGGCTGTCCATCTGCGCCGTGGGCGCCGATGGGGCGCGCTCACTGGTTTATGCCGGCCGGCTGCAGCGCGGCAGCCGCTGATTCAGGACTTGTCGGCGCCGTGGGCGGCAATGGCCTTCATGATTTCCTCGCGCGCCGCATCCGGGCCGTGCCAGCCGTGAACCTTGACCCATTTGCCTTCTTCAAGATCCTTGTAGTGGCTGAAAAAATGGCGAATGTTGCGGCGGCTGAAGGCGGCCAGGTCATCGACCGAGCGGATATCGTCATGCAGGGGTGAAACCTTGCTGATGGGCAGGGCCGCAATCTTGACGTCGCGGCCGGCCTCGTCGGACATTTCCAGAAAGCCGATGGGGCGGCAGCGGATCACCGAGCCGGGCAGCAGCGGCACGCGAATAAGCACCATGACATCCAGCGCGTCACCGTCCTCGGCCAGGGTGTTGGGAATAAAGCCGTAGTTGCAGGGATAGCGCATGGCCGTGGCCAGCAGGCGATCTGTTTCGATCACGCCGGTTGCCTCGTTGACTTCATATTTGACCGGCGGGCCGTCATGCGGAATTTCTATCACGGTATTGAAATCATCGGGCGGCGCAACGCCGGGCTTGATATCAAGAACATTCATGATGGCCCCTCCGGGCAAACAAACAGGTGAAAACTGTCGTCCATGAACCGGACAACGCTCAGCGACGACGACGGCGCCGGCGAATCATCGAGGGCCGCATGCTGGTGCTGGCACCGGCCGGCAGCGGCTTGTCTTCAGCCGGCGGGCGGGCATCGGCCGCCTGTGGTGGCGTCGACGGCGCAGGCTCGTGCACCGGAACCTGGCCGGCAGCGGGCTTTTGCGGCGACGGTCGGGTGGCGCTGTTGGAGCCGGCCACAGCCGGCTGCCGGGCTTCCGGCCCGGTTTTCTCAGACTTGTCAGCAGGCGCAACCTGAAGTTCGGCTTCGGGCTCGTCGGCGCCGCCCAGCAGCGAGCGCCCATCCAGCTCGATATCCAGCACCTGATCCACGCCGCGAATGCCGGCCAGTTCATTGGCAACGCTGCCCGGGTCGTTCCACCCGTCCTCACTTTCGGCGTTGAGCTGAATGCCGTGCCCGGAATCGAGCTCTACAAACTGGTGGCTGCCAAACTGAAGGCCCGCGCGATTGACTGCCGAAACAGCAGCCGCCAGAATCCCCGACTTGCGCTTTAAAGCCAGCGTGATAACGACCTCGGCCATGTCCGATATCCCTCCTCGTGTGCGGACGCAGCCCCGCCTTGCGTACCTGGGGCCATGCGTACCCGCGCGAAAAACACCGCAAAGACCGGCACCTTGAAACCGGTAAACCTCTCAAGTATAGCAAGAATGAGCGTTTTTCCTTACAATTGGCCGGTTTAACGGGCTTGCAGCTGTCAATGCCGGCCCGCAACTCAACGCGCTTTGCGCCAAACGGCTGATCGTTCGGGAGAAAAAATGAACCAGTTGATGATCCCCCCGGTTCTCGGGGTCGT
>DATGSU010000210.1:0-21446 GCA_035302305.1 Wenzhouxiangella sp.
TGCGTGGCTGATTGACAATGGTCATTACGCGGCCGGGGAAATTGCCGCCATCACCTTTACCAACAAGGCGGCGCGCGAAATGCGCCAGCGCATCGGCAAGCGCCTGGGCCGCGGCCAGGTCAGGGGGCTGACCATTTCCACCTTTCACTCGCTGGGCTGGCAGATTCTGCGCTCCGGCCCCGAGGCCGCCGACCGCCGGCCGGGCCTGAGCATTATGGACCAGCACGCCGCCGGTGATCTGGTGCGCGAGCTGCTGCCCTCCGGTGCGCCCAACTCGCTGGTGTATGCCGTTCAGGCGGGCATTTCGCGCTTCAAGGATGCCGGGCTGGATGCTGCCCGGGCGCTGGCCTGCGCCGAAAGCGACGATGAGGCCAGGGCGGCCGAGCTGTTTGCCGGCTATCAGGAAAGGCTCAAGGCGCTCAACGCGGTCGATTTCGATGATCTCATCATGCTGCCGGCCAAAATGCTGGAAGATCCGGTGACCAGAACACTGTGGCGCCAGCGCCTGGCCTATCTTCTGGTCGACGAATACCAGGACACCAGCCAGGCGCAGTACCGACTGCTGAGCCGGCTGGCGAGCGAGACGGGGGCCTTTACCGCGGTGGGGGACGACGACCAGTCAATCTACGGCTGGCGCGGCGCGCGGCCCGAAAACCTGACGCGCCTGAAAGAGGACTGGCCCAATCTTGAAATCGTCAAGCTGGAGCAGAACTACCGCTCCACGGGCTATATCCTGTCGGCCGCCAATGCGGTCATTGGCTGCAATCCGCGCCAGTTTGAAAAAAACCTGTGGAGCGATTTCGGACCCGGCGAGAAAATCCGCGTGGTTGAATACGGCGACGAGGCGGACGAGGCCGAGTCCATTGCCCGCGACATTGTCGGCGCCGTTCACGGCGGGCGGGCCCGCTTCGGGCACTGCGCCGTGCTCTACCGGTCCAATTTTCAGGCGCGCGCCATTGAGCAGCAGCTGCGCGAATACAACGTGCCGTATATTGTTTCGGGCGGGCCGAGCTGGTTCGACGCCCGCGAGGTGCGCGACTGCCTCGCCTATCTGAAGCTGCTGGTCAACCCCGACGACAACCCGGCCTTCATGCGGGTGGCCAACGTGCCGCGCCGCGGCCTGGGCTCAACCACCATGGCCCGGCTTTTTACCTATGCGGATGCCACCGGCAGCAGCCTGTTTTCGGCCGCCCTGGACCGGGTGTTTCAGCAGGAACTGCCCATGCCGGCACAGCGCGGCCTGCGCTCGTTTACCAATCTGCTCATCGATTTTCACGACCGCGGCGAACGCAACGGCCTTGCCGCCACGTTTCCCGAACTGCTCGAGCACATCAGCTATCTGGAATGGATAGTGGCCGCCGATGACGACATCAAAAAGGCCCGCCGGCGCGAGCGCTCCATTGAAGACCTGATCGGCTGGGTCGAGCGCCTGAGCGCCAGCGCCACCTCGCCCGAGGAGCTGGTGGCGCGCGTCTCGCTGGTGGCCGGCCCGGACGACGACCGCGGCGAGGGCCAGGACGCCGTGCGCCTGATGACCCTGCACGCGGCCAAGGGGCTGGAGTTTCCGCGCGTGTGGCTGGCCGGCTGCGAGGAGGGGCTGCTGCCGCACGTCCGTTCAGTCGATGAAGGCCAGCTGGAGGAAGAGCGGCGCCTGATGTATGTCGGCATCACCCGGGCGCAGCGTGAGCTGCAGATTTCATACTGCCGGCGGCGCCGGCGCGGCGGTGAGTCGGAAAAGGCATCGCCCAGCCGTTTTCTGGGCGAGCTGCCGGAAAAGGGCGTTGACTGGCCGGCCCGCCACGGCGACAGCAAGATCAGCCCCGAGGACGCCATGGACCATATCGCCGCGCTCAAGGCCATGCTGGACTCGTGATGCCGTGCCCCGGCGGTCTGTATAGAATGTGCAGGGAGTTTGAGCCGTTTTCTCGATGCGATGGTCCGACATGAGTTCAAGAAGCGCAAAACTGTGGCTGCTGGCGCTGATCATGACGGCGCTGGGCGCCTGTCATGCCGCCGGTCCCTGGGTTGAAATCCACGGCCAGCGCATCGGTGTTGAAATTGCCGACGACAACGCCAGCCGCGCCAAGGGGCTGATGTTTCGCGACTCGCTGGGCAAAAACAGCGGCATGCTGTTCATTTTCGAGCGCGAGGCGCCGCGCGCCTTCTGGATGAAAAACACCCGCATTGCGCTCGACATCATCTATATGGACAGCGGCTTCCGCGTGGTCGGCATCAGCGCCGACACCCCGCCGTGCCGCTCGCGCAGCGGACGCTGCCCCAGCTATCCCAGCGGCGCGCCGGCCCGCTACGTGCTGGAAATCAACGCCGGCCGCGCCGCCGCCCTGGGCCTTGAGACCGGCGACGTGCTCAAGGTCGGCAATCTGCCCTGAAACCATTCGGATGAAATGACGCAGGCATGACATGAGCACACGGTCCGACAAAACCGATTCCGCGCTGACGGTGGTACAGCTGTCCGACACCCATCTGTCCGCTGATCCGCAGGCACTGTACCGGGGGCAGAATCCCGATGCCAACCTGGCCCGGCTGGGCCCGGTCATTGGCGCACTGGCGCCCGATCTGATCGTGTTGACCGGAGATGTGTCCGAAGACGCCTCGACCGCAAGCTACTGGCGCGCCGGCGGCTTTGTGCGCGCGCTGGCGCCGCAGGTTGCCTGGCTGCCAGGCAACCACGACCGCCGGGCCATCATGGCCGGGGTGTTCAACGGGCTCGGCTTCGACGCCGGCCCGATCATCAACAGGGGCGGCTGGCAGCTGGTTCTGCTGGACTCGTCGGACCCCGACCATCCGCACGGAGAATTCGACGAGCGGCGCCTGGCGCCGCTGGATCAAATGAATCCCGACAGCCCGGCGCTGGTGTTTTTGCACCACCAGCCCCTTTCCGTCGGCTCGCCCTGGATAGACAAATACCCGCTGAAAAACCCGCAAATGCTGTGGAATGCGCTGGACGGCCGGCCGGTCAGGGCCGTGGCGTTTGGCCATGTCCACCAGGTGTTTGAAGGGGAGTGCCGGGGCATTGCCTGCCTGTCGGCGCCGTCGGCGGCGGCCAATTCCCGCCGCGACAGCGAAAAATTCACCCTGGACGCGCCCGGCCCGGCGGTGCGCTGGTTCAGGCTGTGGCCCGACGGCCGCTGGCACAGCGGCATTGCCGGAGCCTGAAGCGACGGGTCAGATCTCGACCATCTCGAAGTCTTCCTTGCCGGCGCCGCAGTCCGGGCACAGCCAGTCCTCGGGCACTTCGTCCCAGCGAGTGCCCGGCGGAATGCCGTCATCGGGCCAGCCCATCTCCTCGTCATAGATGAAACCGCAGATAATGCACATCCAGGTTTTGAAAGGCTGCTCTTCGCTCACCGGTTAGAATCCATAACGTCAGATCAACAGGGTATTTTAAGCCATGCACCAGGTTCACGTGCCATCATCGGGGCTGTACGCCATCACGCCGGCCGGCTGGCCGGCACAAAAACTGCTGGCGGCCGTTGACGAAGCCCTGGCGGCCGGTCTGCGGCGCCTGCAGTACCGCGCCAAGCCGCGGCCCGACGAGTCCGTGGCCCGCCAGCTGCTGGCCCGCTGCCGCCGGGCGGGCGCCCAGCTGATCATCAACGACGATGCTGCCCTGGCAGCGCGCATAGGCGCCGACGGCGTGCACGTGGGGCGCGATGACGGCGACCCGGCCGCCATACGCCGGCAGGCGGGCGCTGGCCTGATTGTCGGCGCGAGCTGCTACAACGATCTGGAGCGCGCCCGCCGCCTGGCGCAGGCCGGGGCCGACGAGCTGGCCTTCGGCAGCGTGCATGCATCGCCCACCAAGCCCGATGCCGTACACTGTCCGCTAAACGTGCTGACGCAGGCGCGCGAACTGGGCCGGCCCGTAATCGCCATAGGCGGCATCAGCGTCGACAACGCGACCGCCGTCATCAGCGCCGGCGCCGACTGGCTGGCCGTTGGCAGCGCGCTGTTTTCAGCCGCGGACATTGGCGCCACAACCCGACAGTTTCAGGAGCTTTTCGCCTCATCATGAATACCAGCAAGACTCTTTTTGACCGCGCCCGCAAGCATATTCCCGGCGGCGTCAACTCGCCGGTGCGCGCCTTTGCCGCCGTGGGCGGCCAGCCGGTGTTTTTCGAGCGCGCGCAAGGCGCGTACATGTTTGACGTCGACGGCCGGCGCTATATCGACTACGTCGGCTCCTGGGGCCCCATGATCTGCGGTCACGCCCATCCGGCCATCACCGAAGCGGTGCAGGCGGCCGTTGCCCGGGGCTTGAGCTTTGGCGCGCCGTCACCCGATGAGGTCAATATTGCCGAGCTGCTGTGCGACATGATCCCGTCGCTGGACCGTGTGCGCATGGTCAACTCGGGCACCGAGGCCACCATGTCGGCACTGCGACTGGCCCGGGCCGCCACGGGCCGCCAGCGCTTCATCAAGTTCGAGGGCAATTACCACGGCCATTCCGACAGTTTTCTGGTCAAGGCCGGCTCGGGCGCCCAGACCCTGGGCGTGCCCACATCGCCGGGCGTGCCCGCAGCCCTGGCCGGGCTGACGCTCAACGCGCGCTTCAACGACCTGGACAGCGTCAGGCAGCTGTTTGAGCAGCACCCCGACGACATCGCCTGCGTCATCGTCGAGCCGGTGGCCGGCAACATGAACTGCATTCCGCCGGTGCCGGGTTTTCTTGAGGGCCTGCGCCAGCTGTGCGACCGGCACGGCGCGGTGCTGATCTTCGACGAGGTGATGACCGGCTTTCGCGTCGGGCCCGCCGGCGCCCAGGGCTTGTACGGCGTGCGGCCCGACCTGACCACCTTCGGCAAGGTCATCGGCGGCGGCATGCCCGTGGGCGCATTTGGCGGCAGGGAAGACATCATGAAGCTGATCGCGCCCGAAGGCCCGGTCTACCAGGCCGGCACCCTGTCGGGCAATCCGGTGGCCATGGCGGCCGGCATGGCCAACCTGCAGCTGCTGCGCGAAGACGGCTTTTATGAGCGGCTTGAAGCCCGCAGCCGCCAGCTGACCGAAGGCATTGGGCAGGCCGCAAAAGAGGCCGGCGTACCCGT
Organism: Wenzhouxiangella sp.; assembly: GCA_035302305.1. Lineage (GTDB taxonomy): Bacteria > Pseudomonadota > Gammaproteobacteria > Xanthomonadales > Wenzhouxiangellaceae > Wenzhouxiangella. Next base: position 5,070 of record DATGSU010000210.1, read on the forward strand.
GACAACAGTGGCCGTGGGCGGCATGTTCGGGCTGTTCTTTACCGACGCGGAGCGGGTAACCAATTTCGACCAGGCCGCCGCCTGCAACCTGGATCATTTCAGGGCGTTTTTCACCGCCATGCTCCAGGCCGGCGTCTACCTCGCGCCCTCGGCCTTCGAGGCCGGCTTTGTCAGCAGCGCCCACACCGCCGCCGACATTGCCGAAACGGTGGCCCATGCCGGCCAGGCGCTGAAAAAAATGGCGGTCGGGCACTGATCAGGCTGTTTGCGGCAGGTTTAACAGTTCACTCCATTTCTCGCTGAGAGTGCAGGTCCGATTTATCCTGGCCCGCCTGCATTTGTGAGGCCCGTCACGCCTTTTTGGTTTGGTTTTCAAAAATCGGGCCATTTCTTTGACTTTTCGTCCCCTTTCTGGTACCAACTTAGGGCCTGGGAGGACTCGTGAGGGAGTGCTCCTTGCTGTAACTTCTCGTAATGGCTGAGCTTTTCCGTTGCCGGGCCTTTGACAAGGCATCGCCGGAATTTTGCGGCCAACCAGGTACCGGTTTGTTTTCGGCTGCCTGGCCGGGAAACCGACTAGCGCACGAACAGGAATGGAGTCTTTGATGCACACTCGCAATCTTCTTGTTTCTCTATTTGCCATCATGCTTGTTTTCGGCCTGTCCGCCCAGGTTTTGGGGTCGGAACAGGACGGCGGCTTTGAGCAGTTCATGGTTTCGCACGAGTTGCTGGAAGAGCTGCCGGCCGCAGACATGGTTCATGAATATGGATCCCGTGTCCTGGTTCGAACGCGGTCGGGGACATTTCCGCGCGAGCTCAGATCCCGGGCCAGCGAGCTTGAGCCAATCAGCCATTTGAGCTACCGGAGCTGGGAAGGAGCCGTTGACGGTGAAGACCCCGCCCGGCTGCCGCCAGTCTCCGACGGTTACTTTGTCCTGTCCCTGGTGGGGCCCATGGCGCCGGAATGGCGGGATCAAATTGGCGCGCATGGTCTGACCGTGGTTGATCATGTCTCACCCTACGGACTGCTGGTGCGCGGCAGCAGCCGGGATGTGCAGGCGGCGGCCAATGAGGTTCGCACCAGTGAGGACTTCAACGTGATAGTCCACGCCCTGCCCCTGCCAAACGAAAGCCGCACGGCGCGGGATTTGCGCGACTGGCTGGCGGAGCGGGCCAGTGCCTCCGATCTGGGGCTGCGCACGGTTGGTGGCGACGCCCTGGTGCGCGTGGAGTTTCATGCCGATACGGATATGGCCTCAGCCGATCGCAAGCTGCTCGGCCACGTTGAGACGGGCCCCGAGCATGCGCCCGAGTCCGGCGTGTTTCAGTATCGGGCCAGCGCAGCGGACGTCGGCCGACTGCTGGACGAGTTTGTCGAGATAGCCTTTGTGCACGGCGTCTACCCCAAGGTCAAACACAACAACATCAGCGTTCAGAGCCACATTGCCAACATTGAGCCGGTATGGAACAGCCCGGTGCTGGATTACACCGGCGCGGGCATTGTAGCCGGCGTCAACGACAGCGGCCTGTATCTCGACCACGATGACTTCCCGCCAGAGGCCGTTCTGGCCACCGAGGGCGCAATGGAAAACACCGACAGCGCCCACGGAACCCACGTGACCGGAACCGTGGCCGGCCGAGGCGTGGCTCCATCGCCGGTAAACACATCCGGCTGCGGCGACTTGACCGCTCCGCTGGCTGATGCGCGCGGAGCGGCCTGGAATGCGGACATCATCCACAACAATATTTTTGACGGCGGCATCGAAGAAGAGGCTGCCATGATGCAGTGGCAGGCCGAACAGGGCGCTTCGGTCAACAACAACTCGTGGGGCTACGGATCTTTTCTCGGGCCGGCCACCGGTTATGACAGCGAGAGCGCTGCGGTAGATGCCGCGGTGCGCGATGCCATTCCGGGCACCGGCGTCAACGAGCAGATCAGCATTGTCTTTGCCGCCGGCAATGACGGCTCGGCGGGTGTAAGCAAGCCGGCCAACGCCAAGAACGTCATTACCGTCGGCGCATCCCAGAACGACCGCTGCGGCGCCTATGTGCCATCCCACTGCAGCGGGCCGGATATTGACTCCATGGCCTGCTTTTCCAGCCAGGGCCCTTCGCAGGGCCGCATCAAGCCCGATATTGTCGCGCCTGGCACGGACATTCTTTCCACTCGCAGCAGGGATTCGCAGGCTAATGCCGGCCCCTGGGATCAGGATTGGGCTGGCGAGGAATACGCGCTCAATTCAGGCACTTCCATGGCCGCACCCCTGGTCACCGGGGCTGCAGCCGTGTTCTATGAGTTCTATCTGGACACCCGGGGCAGGATGCCGAGCCCGGCCCTGGTCAAGGGTGCCCTTATCAACACCGCCACCAACCTTGGCAGCGATTTTCCCTCCAATATACAGGGCTGGGGAAGACTGAACCTTGAGCAGGCCCTGCAGGGGCCGGTGGAGGACGGCATTGTCTTCATCGACCAGGACGACGTTGAAGAGCTTGAAACAGCCGACAGCTGGACAACCACCGTCGGAGTTGCATCAGATGATGCGCCCCTGAAGATAACCCTGACCTGGACGGACCCAGCCGGTTCTTCGGGCTGTACCGTCTGCCACATCAATGACCTGGACCTGATTGTCACGGCGCCCGACGGCACCGTTTACCGCGGCAACCAGTTTGCCGGCGCCTGGTCGGAGGCCGAAGCCGAAGGACGTGACGCCAGCAACAACGTTGAAAATGTGTTCATAGAATCCCCCCAGTTCGGTGAGTGGAGCATTGAGGTTGTTGCCGTCAGCGTGGCTGAAAACCCCAACCTGCTCAGCGGGCAGGACTTTGCCCTGGTGGCCAGCGGAGATTTTGGCGGCATTTCAGCCGAGCCGGAATCATTGCAGGCCTGCACCAGTGACGGCAGCGTGAATTACACGCTGGAGCTCTCCAGCCAGTTTGAGGGCACCACCAGCCTTGAGGCAGACAATCTGCCAGATGGAACCAGCGGCGATTTCGATCCCAATCCGGTGGTGTTCCCCGACAATGAAAGCATATTCACGGTTTCGGATCTGGGCGCTGCCGACGGGGGTGAATACACCATAGACATCAGCGCGACCGATCAGGATGACAGCAGCAACTTCGCGGAAACGCAGATCGGCCTGGCGCTTTTTGAAAATGTGCCCGGGGATGTATCTCTGAACGCGCCGGCAGATGGCGCGACTGACCAGGATCTGCTTCCGGAGTTTGCCTGGGACGTTCCTGTCGAAGCGGCCGAGTACCGGATCCAGGTGGCCGACAATGAGGACTTCAATGATCCGGTGATTGACGAGGCCCTGTCCGGCACCAGCCTGGTGCCTGAAGATGGCCTGGCCAGCGGCACCGACTATTACTGGCGCGTGCGCAGCAGCAACGCCTGCGGCGATGGTGACTGGAGCGACACGTATACATTCCAGACGCGCTTTGAGCCCGTGGCGGAAATCGACCCGCTCAGCTTTGACCTTGAGGTGATTGTTGGTGAACAGGATGAGGACACGCTGGAAATCAGCAACGTCGGTACCGGCAATCTGATTTGGTCAATTGCAACCGACAGCTTGGAAGGGTCCGGCATACATCAGTTCCTGGAGCTCGATCCGAGCCTGGATGAAGTGGTTGAAATTCCGGACTTTGTGGCCGAAGGAGCCGCCAGCCCGGAGCCGGTTGAGTTTACCTTCAATGCCGGCAGCCTGACCCGCGGCGATGTGGTCGGCTTCACCTTCAAGGGCACCGTCAGCAATATGGATGGCACGGCCTCATCCGCAGAGGACATGTGCATGATTCTGACCGCGCCCGACGGCACCGCCTTTTCGGTTGGTGGCTTCATTGGCAGCAGCATGCCCGAGTGCAACGACAACCCATGGGGGTTCTCTGCCGGCCTGGGTGAAAACGGCACGTTTGAAAGCAGCCATGATGATGTTTTTGATCCGCCGGTCGCCGATGAGGGCGAATGGCACGTCCTGTTCATCAACGACTGGACAGCAGCCAGCGCTGCCGACATGAACTGGTCCGACGTCACCATCACCCTGCACAAGCAGCCGCTGCCCGTCTGCCAGGGCGAGGAATACACAAGCGTGCCCTGGCTGAGCGTCAGTCCTGATTCAGGCAGCGTTGCCGCAGGAACAACCGACGAAGTCACGATCTCGGTGGATGCGGGCGAGCTGGCGCACGGGGAGCACGTTGGCTACCTGTGCATAGAAACCAATGACACCGGCGATGACAATCTCAAACTGGTGGCCGTTCCGGTCGAGCTCATGGTGTTTGATCCGGATGTCGGCGCCCTGCAGGGCGCGGTGACCACAGAGGATTACTGCAGCGCTTCCGACCCTGTGCCGGTGGCCGGCGCGACGGTTGTTGCCGAAGGCCAGGACGGTACGTTTGAAATGCAGACCGACGGCGATGGCGAATACTATTTCGAAATCAATGAAAATGAATCGCCACTGACGGTCACGGTCAGCCTCGAGGGCTATCTCAACGCCGTTGAAGAGGATGTGTATGTCAACAGCGGCGAGACCACCCAGCAGCCCTTCAATCTGCTGCTGGCCGAGCCCTGTGGTGATGTCGAGCCCGACAGTTTTGATTTTGACCTGACGCTGGGCGATACCGCCTCCGATACCCTGTCGTTGTCCAATGAGGACGGCAATGTGGATCTGGAGTGGACCCTTGCCGCCGTTGAGGGCGACAGCTGCGAAGGCGATGAGCCGGGCTGGCTGACGCTGGGCGCCGATGAAGGTGTCATCGCCCCGGGAGACAGTGAGGATGTTTCAGTCTCGGTCGACACGGCGTCACTGGCCGATGGCTCCTACCTGGCCACACTCTGTCTTGACAGCGATGATGAGCGGCTGGGAAGCGTGCAGATCCCCGTCACCGTTGATGTGACCGATCCAACGCTTGGCACAGTCGAAGGCCGGGTCATGGCCCTGAACTGCCAGGAAGATCCGGAGCCTTTGGCCGGCGCGCTGATCACCATTGAGGGCCAGGGTGATTCCTGGACCACCAGCACCGACGCCGACGGCATGTATTCCATCAAGGTGTCCGAAGACGAAAGCCCGGTGGACGTGACCGCCAGCGCCGACGACTACTTCCCGGTTACGGAAGATGGTGTCACCATCATCGGCCTGGAAACCGAGGAGATCAATTTTGATCTGACGCTGGATGCCGCCTGCATTGATGCCAGTCCCGACGAGTTCAATGTCACCGTGGATTTGGGACAGACGGCTGACGAAAGCCTCGAGATCGCCAACCTGGGCTCAAAGGCCCTCGACTGGGCGGTTGTCCTGCCTGACGAGAATGGGGCGGGCGGCCTGGCCACGGCACTGGCTGAAGAGCGGCTGGCGGCAGGGCTGCCTGAAGTCCATGTCAGCGACTTTGTGGCCGATCCGGCCGATGAGGAAGCCGGTATAGACAGGGCGCCCCGCTCTGTTGCAGGCCCGGGCCAGCCCTGGGTGACAGGCACAGCGCGCGCCGCGCTGCTTCAGGAAGGTGTCCTGCTGGTGCCTCAGCACATCAACGATCGCATCATGGCTTTTGATCCGGAAACGGGTGCCCTGATCGATGAGAACTTCATTGTCTTTGAAGAATCGCTGGGGACGCTGCAGCACGTGCTGCCGCATCCTGACGGTGAACGCCTGCTGGTGGTGAGCCAGAGTGGTGAAATCCATGCGTTTTCCGCGGAAGAAGGCGACTATCTCGGCGTGTTTGCGCCGACTGCCGGGGACGACTCCGACGTCATAGGCAACACGCGCGGCATGGCGATCCATCCCGACACAGGCAATATTCTGGTTACATCGGCGTCTGGCAGCAACACCAATGCCGTGGTGGAATTCGACCAGGATGGCAACTACCTGGGCGTGTTCATTGAAAGCGGTTCGGGCGGCATTTCCGGGCCGTGGTCCATACTTTTCCGCGAGCACGATGTGCTGGTATCCGCCAGTGGTGGAAACATCTACAGCTACGATCACAACGGGGAGTTCATTCAGGTATGGAACAATGAAATCAATTTCCCGGAGCAGATCCAGGAAATCGAGAACGGCAACGTTCTTGCCGCCGCCTTCAGCGCGCCTTCAGGCGCCTGGGAGCTGTCGGCCGATGGCGAGCAAATTGGAGTCTACGGGCCTGAAACATCACTGCGTGGCGTGCACGAATTGCCCGGTGGAACCATACTGGTGACCAATTCGGGCGGCGTGCATGAGATCGACCGCGATTCCAACCTGCTTGGCACGCTGATCGATGGCAGCTCCTACCAGATTTCCCTGGTGCAAACCATGGACTGTGAACTGCCCGACTGGCTGGTTCCCGATCCGCTCGTCGGCTCCGTTGAAAGCGGCGATCCGGCGGACAGCGTGATCCTGACGTTTGATCCGTCCGGCATGGCGCCAGGCGAGTATGAAGGCAATATCTGCATCGAAAGCAATGACCCGATTCACCCGGTGGTGCAGGTGCCGGTGTCCATGGAGGTGGTGCTGCCAGCCGACTGGGGCACCGTGCAAGGTTCCGTGGAAAGCCTTGGACATTGCGACGAAAACCCGGCCCCCCTGGCCGGCGTCCCGGTCAGCATCAGCGGCCAGAGCGACAGCTGGGCCCTTGAAACGGACGATGAAGGCTTCTACCAGCTGTTTGTGCCCGCAGCCGAGAGTCCTCTTGAAATAGAGGTCAGCGCAGAGGGCCACGTTACGGCATTGGCTACAGTGGCCTTTGGCGGTGGAGACACAGCGACCGAGAACTTCAGTCTGCATCTGGACGAGCCCTGTGCGAGCGTTTCTCCGGATGAAATCAGTTTCTCCATGGACTCCGACGATACGCGCAGCGGCATTATCCAGCTGAGCAACAGCGGTTATGCGCCGCTGAGCTGGCAGATTGACACCACGATGCCCAGCGAGCTGCGCCGCCACGGTGCCACCGGTAAAGGCGGGGGCGGCACGGCATCGGGCAGTCCCCATGCGGCTGCGGTCAGCCTGGCTGATGTGCTGGGCGACGCTCTGCCCGGCCTTGCGGTGGGTCAGCCTCTGGTGGATGTCGCCGACTGCAGCGATGATCCGGACCTGATCATTCACGACGACGGCACGGTTGAAAACGGCTACGCCTGGGGCGCAGCCAACAGCTGGGGAATGTTTGTGGACAAGTTCACGCCCGAGGCCTACCCGACCAGCATAGACATGGTCTGCGTGGCCTTCCTCAGGGCGGCGGGCGGGCCCTCCTCCATTGACTTCGAGGTGGTGTTTTATGCCGACGACGGTCCGGGTGGCGAGCCTGGCACCGAGATTGCTGCTGTGCAGGCAACGGCGGTCAGCATTCCCGACGGCATTGATGAGGACCCCTCATGGACAGCCGTGGATGTTTCGGAAGCCGATGTCAGCATTGCGGCCGGCAGCGTTTACATAGGTGCCCGCTGGGCCCCTTCCGCGCCCAACGTGTTCATCGGTGCCGATGAATCCACCGATCGGCCTGCCGGCTACGCTGGCGGGTACTCCGCTTCGGATCAGGGCTCGGGGGGCGACTGGGAGTCCATTCTCAGCGGCTTTGATGAATACCGGGCCCTGTTTGTGCGTGCGGCCGGCGGCGGCATGAACTGCAGCGACCCCATTGGTGTGCCCTGGCTGTCGGTTAATCCGGCCTTTGGTCCCGCCATTGGAGCCGGGCAGTCCCAGGACATCAACGTTGAGTTGGACAGCGCGGGCCTGCTCCCGGGGGAGTATTCGGCCGGGCTGTGCATCTTCACCAATGATCCGGGCAACCCGGTGACCATGGTGCCGGTAGAGCTTGAGGTCAGGGCGCCCGCCGCCTGGGCAGCAGTGGAAGGCGTTGTCGAAAGCGCCGGTTATTGCAGCTCGGAGCCTGGAGCGCTGGCTGACGCAACCGTGGAGCTGGTCGGAAGCACCGACAGCTGGACGGCGGTGACAGACGACGATGGCCATTACTCAATCTCGCTGCCCGCTTCTGAAGGTCCCGTGGATATCCACGTCGAGGCCGACGGCCACGAGCCTGAGACATTGACGGGCATAGCGCTGTCGTCCGGTCAGACCGTGACGGAAGACTTCAGCCTGACCCTGCAGGCGCCCTGCGCCACAGCAGACCCCGACAGGCTCGAGTTTGCGCTGACAGCCGGCGAGAGTGCAATACACAGGCTCGAGATCGGCAACGTTGACGGCACGATTGACCTTGAATGGAGCATTGAAGAGGCTCCCCAGGTCGACTCCCGCGCACACTTCCCTGCTCTGCCCTACCAGGCTGAGCACAAGAGCGCAGACGGCATCAGCCTGTACAGGGAGGACGTGTCCGACAGCGCAGGCAGCCTGGTCAACTCACCGCTGATGCCGGCGGAGATGACCGTTCCCGCCTTCAGCACCACCGGCTGGACAGCACCTGGCTACGCCATGCTGGACGCTCTGGCGCCCGGCGTTCTGGACATTATCAATCCAAACCAGCCTGAGGATGTCTATGCAGCGGCCTTCATCGACAATGACCTTGACCGGCACTACATGATTGTCAGCGGCAACGACGGCAATCAGCCGGCCAACACCTTTGGTTATGTCGAAGTGGCAACCGGTGAGTTCACCGGGCTGGGAACGCTCAGCGGCGATCTGGCCGAAACATGGACCAGCATGAGCTGGGATCACACAACCGGGACACTGTATGCCTCGGGCAGCACGCTGCTTGGCAACTCGCTGTTCGTTATCGACCCGGATGCATTGACGGCCACCGAGGTGGGAGAAATCACCGGGCCTGGCCTGGCGCCTGGCGCCATAATCATTGCCATCGCCGTCTCGCCGGAAGGCCTGATGTACGGGCTGGACATTATCGACGATGTGCTGCTGGCCATCGACAAGTCCACCGGAGAGGCATCCGTGATCGGACCGACCGGCCACGACGCCAACTTTGCCCAGGATATGGACTTTGACCAGTCCGACGGCACGCTCTACTGGGCGGGCTACATGGGAGGTGGCGACAGCCGGATGATGACCATCGATGTTGAAACCGGAGCAGCCTCCCAGGTGGGGGCAGTGGACGATGGCGTTGAGCTTCTGAGCTTCACGATTGCCATCCCTGGCCGCCACGGAGATGCCTGCGTGGTGCGTGAGAGTGTCGAGTGGCTTGGGTTCCTGCCGGTATCAGGCAACATTCCGGGCGGTGAGTCTGAAACGGTTTATGTTCAGGCTGACGCAGGTGAGCTGGAGGCCGGTGAGTACGAAGCCTGGCTGTGCATCGACACCAGCGATGAAGAGCGACCGCTGATTGCGGTGCCCGTCACGCTTGATGTGGATGCCCCGCCGGCAGAGGACCTGATCTTCGAAGACCGCTTCGAGGATCGGGACCCGGCACCCTGACGGAGGTTGGGTCTCAGCCCAGCACAGTTAGACCGGGCCGGCAGATGCCGGCCCGGTTTTTGTTTGAAATGCCTTGACTGGTAGCAATCGCGAACAACGATTGCTGACGATATACGAGATGGGAACGGGCGGCTGTGCGCAAGGAGTGTATAATGCCCCGTGCCGAGTTTCGTATTTCCCCTTGTGAGACGCGTTGCGGTCCTGTTTTGTTCGACCGCCCATGCTTGCTGTCCGCACGGCTCGGATTGCGGCTGAAAAAATCTGCCGCAGCTTTTAACCAAATCTTTGATCGCTCGCAGCGCGGTTCTTGTGGGAACGCTCCGGGTTGACCAGGGTGCCCGGCGGTGTCCGGGCATTTTCATCAGGAGCAAAAAACAATGAATTTTGATTCTTTCGGGCTGTCGCCCGCGCTGCTGGGCGCGCTCAAGTCCCAGGGATACGAGTCGGCCACGCCGATTCAGGCCAAAGCCATTCCGCCGGCCCTGCAGGGCCGTGATCTGCTGGCCAGCGCGCCGACGGGCACCGGCAAAACCGCGGCCTTTTCGCTGCCGCTGCTGCAGCGCCTGTTTGCGGAAAGCCCTCGTTCGGAAAAGCGCTCGGGCAAGCGGCATCCGCGGGCGCTGGTTTTGACGCCCACCCGCGAACTGGCCGCCCAGGTGCACGACAGCCTGCGCGCCTGCGGCAAGCAGCTGCCGCTGCGCAGTCACGCCATTTTTGGCGGTGTCGGCATGCACGGCCAGCTGCAGGCGCTCAGGCGCGGGCTGGATGTCATTGTTGCCACCCCGGGCCGGCTGATTGACCACGCCCAGCGCGGCTCGCTGGATCTGGGCGCCATAGAAGTCCTCGTTCTGGACGAGGCCGACCGCATGCTGGACATGGGCTTTCTGCCGGCCTTGCGCAACATCATCGGGCGCTTGCCCGGGCAGCGGCAGACCCTGCTTTTTTCCGCCACATTTCCGGAGCAGGTAAAAAGCCTGGCCGGCCAGTTCATGAATGATCCCGTACAGATACAGGCCGCGCCGCCCAACCGGGTTGCGGCGCTGGTCAGGCACGTCATTCATCCGGTGGACATCGAGCAAAAGCGCGAGCTTCTGCTGCACGTGCTGGCCGAGGACAGCCGCCGCCAGGCGCTGGTTTTCAGCCGCACAAAGCGCGGCGCCGACCGGCTGGTCCGTTTTCTTGAGAAATACGGCCTCAAGGCGGCCGCCATTCACGGCAACAAAAGCCAGAACCAGCGCACGCGCGTGCTCAGGGATTTCAAAAATGGCCGTGTAACGGTGCTGGTGGCCACCGACATCGCCGCGCGCGGGCTGGATATCGAACAGCTGCCGCTGGTCATCAACCATGACCTGCCCATGGTGGCCGAGGATTACGTGCACAGAATAGGCCGCACCGGCCGCGCCGGCGCCAGCGGGCTGGCGGTGTCGCTGGTCAGCCACCACGAGGCGGGCCTGCTGGCGGATATACAAAAGTTGCTTGAAGAGCCGCTGGAGGTTGTGCCCGTGTCCGGGTTTGAGCCTTCAAAGCCCTTGCCGGCCGGCAAGGCTGCCGGGCAGCCGAACAGAAAGCCGCGCCGCAGGCGCAGCAGGCGGCGGGGGCAGTCGCGCAGCGCCCGCCGAAAAACCGCCGCCTCGCAGCGCCGGCCGGCGTCAGGCAGTGGCGCGACAGGTTCCAGGGCGTCGCGATTTTGACATTCGCTACAACCGGCTGACCGCAAAACCGTTACGCTTGTCTGATACTGGGCAGAACAAGCTTGCAGCGCCTTTAATAAAATGCTGGCAGGCGTTACGCTATCTAGCTGCTGCCCGAATTGAAATGCAGCCCCGCCCGCAAGCTGCTTAGGGCGCGGGTTCGGTTGACGGGGCGCGGCCGGAATTTGCAGCATCTGAAAGATTAGGGTTGCGGTTGGTTTGACATAAATGCTGGATATACGCACGCTGCTGGTCATGGGGGTTCTGATCCATCTTTTGATGGGTGGTCTGACCCTGATGGTGGCTTTTGGCGGGCGCTACCGGCAAACTCTGATGTGGTGCGTGGCGGCTTGCGCGCTGGGCGCTGTGGCCTATGCTGCAGGCCTGGTGATGCTGCTGCAGGGCAGGTCCGACCCTTCACTGTGGCTGCCCAGCCTGTTTTTGATTGCCGCCTATGCCTGTCTGTGGGCCAGTTTGAGGCAGTTCAGCGTTCGGCCGTCACGGCTGATGCTTGCCGCCGGCCCGCTCGCGTGGGCTGCTTTGGGCTCCTGGCCGGCGTTCATGTCGTCATACGAGTGGGCGCGCATTGCCTTTTCCATTCTTGCCGTTGCCTATATGGCCCTGTGCATGCGGGAACTGGTTTCAGGCTGGGCCAACAACCGCTGGCTGGCGCTGGTGGTGCTGTTTCTGGTGTTTGTGCACACGGCCTATCACCTGTTGCGCATTGTCATTCTTGCCGGCGTCAGCTTCAGCCCGGCCTGGCAGCCCGACTTCAGCGTTACCGTGCTGGTCAACGTGCTGTTTATCATCAGCATGACCTATGCCATTCTCGCCATGGCCAGCAGCCGGGCCGAGCGTTTTCACCAGCACGCCGCCAGGCACGATGCGCTGACGGGCCTGGCCAATCGCCGCGTGCTGTTTGAATGGAGCGAGCCGCGCCTGGTGCAGGCGCGCGAGGAGTACAAAAGCCTGTCGGTGCTGATGTGCGACCTGGATCATTTCAAGCAGATCAACGACAACTACGGCCACGATGCCGGCAACCGGGTGCTGGTGGTGTTTGCCGACGTACTGCGGGCCGCTGCCGGGCGCGAAAACCTGTGTGCCCGTATTGGCGGTGAAGAGTTTGTGGTCGTTGCGCCGGGGCGCGGCCAGACCGAGGCCGAGCGCCTGGCGCGCCGCATTCAGGTCGGGCTGGAAGCCAGCACCGACCTGCTGCCCAGAAAGATGACGGTCAGCATTGGTATAGCCTATACGGCCACCGTGGGCTATAACCTGGACCGCCTGCTGATACGCGCAGACCAGGCGCTGTATCAGGCCAAGAACGACGGGCGCAACTGCTTTCGCACCTGGTCGGGCGACACCGCCGCCCACCCCATTGCCGACAACGTGGATTTTCGCCAGCCGTAGGCCGCAGCGCGGTCGGCTAGCCGCGCTGGTGGCGCCTGAAGTGAAGCGCCCTGATCCGGTCGGACAGCCCTTCGACGGGGCCCGCGACTTCCAGCCCCGGCACAATGTCCTGTATGGGCAGGCCCCTGACCGCCGGAGCGCGGGCACCCAGTTCTTTCATCCAGGCGGCCAGCTGGCGGGAGGAGCTGATGTAAACAATGCGGCCCAGCCCCACCCAGCCGTGGGCGGCTGCGCACATGGGGCAGTGCTCACCCGAGGTATACACCGTGGCGGCTGCGCGCGCCTTTTCATCCATGTTGCGGGCGGCCCAGCGGGCAATTTCAAATTCCGGGTGGCGGGTGGCATCTCCCGAGGCCGTGCGGTTGCGGTCCTCGAACAGGATTTCGCCGTCGGCAGAAACCAGCACCGAGCCAAACGGCTGGTCGCCGGCCTCAAGAGCTTCGACAGCCAGCTCAATGCAGCGCTCAAGGTATTTCATTTCAGATGGATGGGGCATGGCAGGCACCGGGTTTGAGGCAGCCTTTACCATAACCCGAACCCGAATCCCGACGCCTGTCCAGCCGGCGGGCACAGGCACGGACCGGCGGCCTATAATCAGCCGCTGTGTTCAATCATCAGGGTTTGAGAACAGCTATGGAAACAGGTGTTGCCGGTCGCCGCTACGGATTTGCAGGCCGCGCGCTGCACTGGGGCATGGCGCTGCTTTTGGGCGTGCAGTTTTTGTCGGTGCTGTCGCGTGTTCTGCTCAAGGACACAGCCATAGAGGCCTTTTTATGGCCTCTTCACAAGCCCAACGGCTTCCTGCTGCTTGTGCTTGTCATCGTGCGCATAATCTGGGCCCTGGCCAGCATGAAAAGCCGGCCGCCCGCCGTCAGCGCATTCTCAAAAGCGGGCCATGCGGCCATGTATGCCCTGGTGCTGATCATTCCGACGCTGGCCTTGCTGCGCCAATACGGATCCGGGCGGGCGTTTTCACCTTTCGGCCTTCCGCTCTTCCCCGGCTTTGAGGGGCGCATTGAATGGATGATGAAACCCGCCTCCCTGTTTCACGGCTGGCTGGGCTGGGCCTTGCTGGCGCTCATTGCCGGGCACGTGTTCATGGCCTTTTGGCATCGCGGGCGGGGGCGGCCCGACGTGTTCAGGCGCATGTGGTAACCGGGCGCCGTTTCGGCGTGCCGGCTGGCCTGATAAGCTGAAATCCCAAGACACGCAGCGGAGCATCACGATGCAAACCTGGCTGTATCTGGCGGCGGCCATTGTTGCCGAAGTCATCGGAACATCATTTCTGAAATCATCCCAAGGCTTTACCCGCCTGTGGCCGTCGCTGGCGGTCGGCGTGTTTTACCTGGTCAGTTTTTTCTTTTTGAGCGTGACGCTCAGGCATTTGTCGGTGGGCGTGGCCTACGCCATTTGGGCCGGCGCCGGCATTGCGCTGATTGCCCTTGTCGGCTACGTCCTGTTTGGGCAGAAGCTTGATGCCGCCGCGCTGGCCGGCATTGGCCTGATCATTGCCGGGGTGGTGGTCATCAACGTGTTTTCAGGCGCGGCGTCGGCGGGCGGCTGACTACCAGCCGCCGCGCGCCGGCGAGAGAAAGCGCCGCTCCAGATCGATCAGGTCGCGGTTGAGCATGCGCAGCTGACGGTACAGCTCGTCGAGCTCGCGCTGCAGTTCGCGCGCTTGCTTGCGCCCGGTGTCCTCATCCTTGAGCAGGGCCTCCTTGCGGGCAATGTCGCTTTCCACAGCGGCAATGGCCTGGCCGGCTTCATAAAGCATGAGCCCCTTGCGATGCTCGGCCAAAAAGCCCCGTTCGCGCTCCGGCGCACAAACGCCCCTGTAGCTGCGCCCCTCCAGCCCTTCTTCAAAGCCGCGCTCGGGGGTGCAATACAGCCTCAGGCCGTCGTCCCGTCCGGCAAAATAGGCGTTTTCATCGGGTGTGACGGCATGCTTGGCGCAGGCCTTGCGGTGATCGTGCAGCCGCGAGCGCTCATGTCCGCTGCGCCCGTCCTGCTGGCCGATTTCGTACCAGTCGGCGGTCAGGCATTCGCCTTCCGACAGCGTGGCGCAGCCGCTGGCGGCCAAAACCAGCAGGCCGGCCAGCCCCGTGGCGACAAGCCGCAGGGCGCTCGGCCGAATTTTGCGGGATGTAGTCATGAACAGATGTCTCTGGAAATTGGTAAATGCAGCCAAAAACGGATTTGATGCCGCGTGGCAACAATTACGTAATGTAGCCGATTATGATGCCAGGGGGTTTCAAGTGCTGGAGCCGGTCGCCATGGCATCGGGCCTGTCGAGCAGCAAAAACATCGAGATCGTGGTCGCGGTGATTGCCGATGCGAATGGCCGGATTCTGATGGTGCGCAAGCGCGACACAAAAGCGCTGATTCACCCCGGCGGCAAGCGCCGGCCGGGCGAGCGTGCGCTGGACACCCTGGCCCGCGAGCTGCGCGAGGAGCTGGGCGTGGAGCTGCTGCGCCCATCGGTCAGGCGCCTGGGCCTGTTTGAAGAGCGGGCCGCAAACGAGCCGGGCAGGCGCGTATGCGCCGAGGCCTTTGCGGCCAAAATTGCCGGCACGCCGCGGCCACAGGCGGAAATAACCGAGCTGCTGTGGATAGATCCGCGCCGACCACCGCAAAACATTGCGCCCATGAGCCGCCGCCATATTCTGCCCGCCTGGCGGCAAGCCCGATAGCAGGCGGCATCACCGAGTTCGTATCGGCGACGGCCTTACTCTTCGGAATGCTGGCGGCGGCAGCGGCTGAGCGTTTGGCCGTCAAGCCTGCCCCGGGCGCTGTCGTTATCCATGCGGAATTCAAGGTCGGCATGGCGGAATGTGTTTTTGCCGCTGCGCTCCAGAACGAAAATATGCGGCGCCAGGTGAACGGCGGCGTGCTCCGGGCCCGTGCGGACCTCAAGGCGGGTGCCGCTGCAGTCAAAATGATGGACTTCATAGGCCGGTGATGGCCCGCTGCCGTTCAAATAGGGCAGAAAGCTGTCTGGCCGGCCTTCATTTTTGGCCGGTTTCAGTCCAAGCAGCCGGGTCATCAGCGAATAGACATCAACGGAGGCCATGGCGGGGCTGCGGCTGCCGGGGATGAAGCCGGGGCCGCGGGCAATGAAAATGCCGTGCATTTCAGCCAGCGCCGGGTCCCAGCCGTGCATGCCGGCGGGAGAATCGGGCCGGCTCATGCGCTGGCGGCTGGAAATCAGCCAGCCGGGGTCGGCTTCGGCCAGCACGTCGGGAACACGCTGGTGGCGGCCGAAGTGATAGCGTTCGGGAATGGCCTGTTTGGTCCAGACGCGCAGATGCGGGACGTCTTCAAGGGCCGCGACAATCTTTTCGACCGGCATGCGGGTGGCCCATATCTGCGCCGCCGGCCCCCAGTCGGACACGCGCACCCGGGTAAGGTCCAGATGACCGTCAAGCACAATGGTGCGCTGGCGGCTGACGGCCGACATGCCGTGATCGGACACCACGATGATGTTGATTTCGTCAAGGCGGCCCGTTTTTTCCAGCGCGTCGAGCAGGCGGCCCAGCTGCCGGTCGATTTCGGCTGCTGCGGCAAAAACGCTGTCGGCGGCGGGGCCGTCGCGGTGGGCGCGGGAATCGACGCGGCTGAAATACAGGGTGATGAGGTCGGGCCGATCGCTGTCCGGCAGGGCCAGCCAGTCAAGCGCCTGGTTGATGCGCCTGGTGTGCGACACCCGGCCATCATAGCTGCGCCAGTAGGTGGGGCGGGTGCGCTTGATCATGGCCTCGGAGCCCGGCCAGAAAAAAGTGGCCGCCGTCAGCCCCTGTCTTTCGGCGGTGACCCAAATCGGCTCGCCGCCCTGAAACCAGAAGCCGTCGCTGACCGCCTTGCGGTTGCGCATGGAAAAGAACTGCCTGCGCTGCGGGTCCCACATGCTGTTGGCCACCACGCCGTGCGTGCCCGGGTACAGCCCG
>DATGSU010000211.1:0-2063 GCA_035302305.1 Wenzhouxiangella sp.
GCCCGCTCAACCGTCTCGCGGACGGCCTGCGGGCGCAGATCGCCGGTGCTGGCGCTGCCGGTGCACTGGTCAATATAAACAGTTACGTCAATGCTTCGGTCGCGGGCCTCTTCCAGGGTTTCAACGTCTCCAAGCCGAACACCGGCTTCGCGACCCAGGGTTGAGTCCAGCACCACTTCGGCCTGCCGGGCACCGCCGGCGCGCGCCTGCTCCAGAACCTGTTGGGCAATTTCCGTCAGCTGTTCCGCTTCGCGATCGGGCTCGTGAATGATTCCGGCGCCGCCTGTGGGGGCAATTCTGGTGCTCACTGCGTGCCCCCCACCGTCAGCCCGTCAATGCGCAGGGTTGGCTGGCCCACGCCCACCGGCACGCTCTGGCCTTCCTTGCCGCATACACCCACGCCCGAATCCAGCTTGAGATCATTGCCGACCATGCCAATGCGGGTCATGACGTCGGGCCCGTTGCCGATAAGCGTGGCGCCCTTGACCGGCGCACCCACCCGGCCGTTTTTGATGCGGTAGGCCTCGGAGGCGGCAAACACGAACTTTCCGGAGGTAATGTCAACCTGGCCACCGTTGAAGCCGACCGCGTAAATGCCGTCGTCCACCGAAGCCAGAATTTCGCCCGGGTCGTGCTTGCCCGGCAGCATGTAGGTGTTGGTCATGCGCGGCATGGGCAGGTGGGCAAACGACTGGCGGCGCCCGTTGCCGGTCGGCCGGGTTCCGCTCAGGCGGGCGTTGAGCCTGTCCTGCATATAGCCCACCAGGCGACCGTTTTCGATCAGGGTGGTGCAGGCCGCCGGCGTGCCTTCGTCGTCTATGCTCAGCGAACCCCTGCGGTCGGCCAGCGTGCCGTCATCCACCACCGTGCATTCTTCGGTGGCGACCATTTCGCCCATGCGGTCGGAAAAAGCCGAAACGCCCTTGCGGTTGAAGTCGCCTTCCAGTCCGTGTCCCACGGCCTCGTGCAGGAGAACGCCCGGCCAGCCCGGCCCCAGCACCACCGTCATATGGCCCGCCGGCGCCGGTTCGGCGCGCAGATTGACCGCCGCGATGCGCACCGCCTCGCGGGCGTGCTGCTGCCAGAATGCGGTGTCCATGACCGCGTCCAGCTGCCAGCGGCCGCCGCCGCCGGATGAGCCCCGCTCGCGCCGCTCGCCCTCTTCCATCAGCACCTGAATACCCAGGCGCAAAAGCGGGCGCACATCGCCGGCAAACACGCCGTCGGTGGCGGCCACGAGTATGGATTCATGACTTGTCGCCAGGCTGACGCTGACCTGGGTAATGCGCTCATCCAGCGAGCGCACGTAGGCATCGATGGTGCGCAGCAGCTCGACGCGCTGTGCCGGCTGGCCGGCGCTGACCGGATCGGCGCTGGTATAGCGCGCCGGTGGATTTGCGGGACGCCCCACCTGCAGACGGCCGCTGCCGCCGCTGCGCGCAATGGCGCGCGCGCTGCC
Source organism: Wenzhouxiangella sp. (assembly GCA_035302305.1). Classification (GTDB taxonomy): domain Bacteria; phylum Pseudomonadota; class Gammaproteobacteria; order Xanthomonadales; family Wenzhouxiangellaceae; genus Wenzhouxiangella. Next base: position 1,460 of record DATGSU010000211.1, read on the forward strand.
GGCGGCTTCAAGCAGGGCCGGCAGGGCCAGGGTATCGGCATAGGCAAAGCCGGTGCCGGCGCCGGCCACGGCGCGTACACCCACACCCAGATCGGAATTGTAGCTGCCGCTTTTTACGGCCCCGTCTTCCAGCACCCAGCCTTCGCTGGTGCGCTGCTGAAAGTACAGCTCGCCAAAATCGATCTGTGAAGACACCAGCCGGCCCATGGCCAGCTCCAGTTCCCTTTCGCCCACCCCGGCCGGGGCGAGCAGATGGTCCAGCACTTGTTCAAACATGGTTCACCACATCCGGTCTGCCGGCATGAATTTCAATCCGTTCGATTATCACTGTCTGATCCGCCGCCTGGCTCTTTCGATTCTTTCTTTTCAGGATCCGACCCGTCTTCGCGGCGGCTGTAGTCGGGCACCGCCGGACGCGCGTCCACCAGCTGCACGACCGGCGCCTGCCAGGGCCCGGTCACCCGGTAGCGCGCTTCGGCCACGTTTTGCAAGGGCCGGTTGAGCACGCCCTGCAGCAGCAGGCCCGCTGCCGCCCCCGCCGGCCCGCCGGCCAGGCCGCCAATCACCGGCAGGGTGGCGCCCACCGAAGGCTCAACCCGAATGA
>DATGSU010000212.1:0-6893 GCA_035302305.1 Wenzhouxiangella sp.
GTGTATTACCACGATGGCGACCGGGTGCGCGGCGTGCTGCTGTGGAACGTGTGGGGGCAGGTTGATGCTGCCCGCCAGTTGATTGCCAGCCCCGGGCCGGTGGACGAGGAGTCCCTGCGCCACAAAATCATGTTCTGAAAACCAGGCGTGGGCATTTGCTGTCGGCGGTATTGATTTTTGCTGCCTGGCTGAGCAGTGAAAACAGCGGCTGCACACGCGGCTGTCGACAGCATCCCGGCCACTTTCAGTATTGAGTTTTCGTTCTCCCGGGAAGCTGTCCTGGCCGAGCTGTCAGAATAAATGCGGGGGTTTTGCGTATTTGGTTAATTGATGCAGCTGTGCTACATTGATTCATGAAGGAATTCAGATGGTTCTGATCACATCAGGATTGTCTGCATTTTTTTATCTGGCTTACGGACATCGTTGACAGGGGCCAGCACGGCTATTGTTGCGACTGGCGTGGAGCCGGAGTTTGCAATCTTGGCCAATCGCTGGAGTGCGCAATGACACACGATGACCGCGGCGGCAAGAGGCTTTCCCTCTGGGGCAGGGCGGCAGCAACCATTGTGGTGCCTGCAGCGGCCTATGTAGCCCTCATTTCATTGCCGGTCCTGACCGTGGAAAAGGCAGACAGCGGGCGTCATGCAGCAGACAGCTCGCTGCAGCAGTCCCGCACCGACCCGCCTTCTGCAAAGATGCAGCCCGACAGCGCCGCAAATCTGACAGGCAATGCCACAGATGCCGAAACATCTGCTGGTCAAATGGATCTTGCAGCAGGAAAGGCCTTGTATAAACAGGCCTGCATCGCCTGCCATGAAACCGGAGTGGCCGATGCGCCCAGGCTGGGTGATGCCGCAGCGTGGCGCGGCCGTATAGCTTCAGGCATGGATGCAATGATGGAAATCGTCATCAACGGCAAGGGTGCCATGCCGCCGCGTGGCGCCTCCAGCGCCAGCGACGACGAATTGCAAGACGCCGTTTTGTACATGATCAGCAAGGTTGATGAGGACTTTGTCGAAAAACGGAGGCGCAGATGATCATGCTCTGCAACCGCGGCCCTGGCTGGTGTACCCGGCAGCAGCCGCTTCGTTCATGTGAGAGGGCCTGACATGACACAGCAGTCAATTATCTGGTTGATCTCCCTGGTGCTCATGCTTGGGGTTCTGATCGTTTTTTCATACATTTATCTGAAGTCCGGCGGTCACAGGGACGACTACACCCCACTGCAGGTTCGGGCATACGCCATTCGCACCGTCTTTTTTCTGGTGCTGCTTTTCGTGCTGGTGCCAACAGGCCTCTATCTGCTGACGGATCTTCCCTATCCGGATATCGATGCCCTTGAATCCGCCGACCGGGTGGTTGACGTTACCGGCCATCAGTGGCGATGGGAAATCAGCGAAACCGAGTTCAAGACCGGCCAGACGGTGTTGTTTCGCGTTGGCAGTGCCGATGTCAATCACGGGTTTGGCATTTACGACAACAACTTGAGGCTGGTTGGGCAAACCCAGGCCATGCCTGGATTCATCAACACCATGCAGCACACGTTTGATCGTCCCGGCACTTACAAGGTGCTGTGCATGGAGTACTGCGGCACGGCCCATCACGGCATGATCAGCGAGCTGGTCGTCAGTGACTGAGGGCATGAAACAGGAAGGTCAGCCATGGAGGATCAGCCATGAGTGAACAAGTCGGCAACACAATGGGGCCGGATGAGGGCGCCAGCCCGTGGGTTGTTGCCTACCTGGCAACAAGCGGGCTGGTGTTTGTCCTGCTGATGCTGTTCGGGTCAGCGATGCGGGCGGGGCAGGCCGGCATGCACGACATGGACGCCGCGCTGTTTTATGAAATCATGACCGCCCACGGCATAGGAATGATTGGCATCAGCGCTGTGGCCGGCGCTGCCATCATGTGGCATTTTCTCAGCCGCGTGGTGAATTTGTCTGTGGGCATTTTCAAGGCCAACCTGATTCTGTTCCTGGCAGGCGTGGCCATGATTCTGGGCAGCATATTTTTGGGCAAGTACCACAGCGCCTGGACATTTCTCTATCCGCTGCCGGGTCAGTCCATGGGCATGTGGACCAATGGCGCGGCCGCGCTGTTTCTTTCCGGCGTTCTGGTCATAGGCGTTGGGTTTCTGCTGCTGCATCTGGACATAGGGCGTGCCCTGATTGCCCACTACGGCAGCGTCGGGCGTGCCATGGGCTGGCCGCAGCTGTTTGCCGGCGACAAAAGCGAGCTGCCGCCGCCGGTGGTGGTGGCGTCGGGCATGGCCACCATTGCCAACATTGTGGGGCTGGTGGCTGGCGCGACCATTCTGATCATGCTGCTCATCAACCTCTATCAGCCCGGCTTTGTCATCAATGCCCTGTTTGCCAAAAACCTCACCTATTTTTTCGGGCATGTCTTTGCCAATGTCACGATTTACATGGCTGTTATTGCCGTCTATGAGCTGCTGCCGCGCTATACGCAAAGGCCCTGGAAGACGAGCAAGACCTTTTTGCTGTCATGGACGGCCTCAACCGTGCTGGTGCTCATCATTTATCCGCATCATCTGCTCATGGACATGGTGACGCCAACCTGGATGCTGGCGGTGGGCCACATCGTCGGGTATTTCAACACCTTTCCCATTCTGGTGGTGACCGCATTCGGCAGCCTCATGATCGTTTACAAATCGGGCATCAAATGGGATGTGCCTTCACGGCTGCTGTTTTTTTCACTGTGCGGCTGGGCAGCCGGCACCATGCCGGCATTCATCGACGGCACCATCAGCGTCAATTACGTCATGCACAACACCTTGTGGGTGCCGGGCCATTTTCATACCTACATGATGCTGGGGCTGGTGGCCATGGTGTTCGGTTTCATGAGCTATTTGGGCAAGGAAAGCCCTGACGAGGCTGACAGCTGGCTCGACCGGCTGGCATTCGGGCTGTTCATGATTGGCGGTGCCGGCCTGGTATTGATCTTTCTGTATTCGGGGAAAATGAGCGTTGTGCGCCGCTTTGCCGGCTATCAGCCGGAGTGGCAGGGCATTACCGGACTGGCCGTGTGGTTTGCGCTGCTGACCGTTGCCGGCAGCGCCATTTTTGTTGTCAAGTTTTTGACTCGCCTGGGTGCATCCACCCGGGATGCGCCACGCGTCACGCAGCCAAAAGCGGTGGCGGTGTGACATGAACCTGCGCAGCCTGTCGGCTACGCTGGTGGTAATGCTGGCTGCCGCGGCTGTTTTTTACTGGGGCACCGACGGCTTCAGGGCATTTACCGCCGAAACGGCCCGACGGGTGGAGGTTGTGGACAAGCCGCGTGCCATGCCCCATGTTCAGTTGCTGGATCAGATGGGCCGCATGTTCACGCTTCAGGATCTGGCCGGTGATCCGGTCATTGTGGAATTCATTTTTACCCGTTGCCAGACTGTGTGCCTCAGCCTGGGCGCCCTGTTTTACCAGCTTCAGAACTCGCTGCCGGATCATGGCCCTGCCAGCCGGCTGCAGCTGGTTACCATCAGTTTCGATCTGGACAATGACGACCGGGCGGCGCTGCATGAGTGGGCTGGACGCTTTGATGCCGATCCGCAACGCTGGCGGGTTGCCCGTCCGGTTGATGAACAGGGGCTGCAGGCGCTGCTCGAGGCTTTTGGCGTTATTGTCATCCCCGATGCGGTGCATGGTTTTGAGCACAACGTGGCCGTTCACCTGCTGGACAGCCACGGTCGTCTGGCGCACATCGATGATATCCAGCCCCCCGAGCGTCTGATTTCACTGGTTGACAGGCTGCAGTGAAGGCGCGGCAGGGTACACATCACGGCATGCGCTGGCGTTTCACTGCATCATTGGTGCTTGTACTGGCGCTCGCTCTGCCGTGGCCCAGAGGCGCCATGGAAGCCTCCATGGCCGTGCACATGCTGGTTCAGATACCGCTGCTGGTTGCTGCCGGCTGGCTGCTTGCGCACGGACTGCCGCCCCAGTGGCAACAGCGTTTGCGTAATCTTGCCGGCGGACCTGTTGCGCCGGTCATGGTCGCCATTCTGGCCTCGCTTTACTGGATGATGCCGCGTGCCCTGGACGCCGCCATGACCGACATGCGGGCCGAAATACTGAAATTCACGACGCTGCCGCTGCTGGTTGGCCTGCCGCTGGCGCTGTCATGGGCGCATCTGTCGCCGGTGGCACGCGGTTTTGTGTGGACCAATTTTGTCAGCATGCTGGCGGTGCTGGGCTGGCTGTACATGAGCGCACCCATGCGGGTGTGCAACGTATATCTGGAAAACGCACAGCAGCATGCCGGTCGCTGGATGATCATCATCGCCGTTGGTGGCTTTGCCGGCTGGTTGTTTGGCTGGCTGGCCGGGGCTTTTCATGCGGACGATCCGGACTGAACGCGCTGCCCGGGCAGGGCCTGAAAGTGATGCCTGTCACGCTTGCATATCGGCGATAATAGCCGGCTGTGTCAATTCCCGGAGATATGAATGTCAACGCCAAAGATCATTTACACCCTCACTGATGAGGCGCCGTTTCTGGCCACGCAATCCCTGCTGCCCGTCATCGACGCTTTTACCGATGCGGCCGGCGTTGCCATGGAAACCCGGGATATTTCCCTGGCCGGGCGCATTCTGGCGCAGTTTTCCGATCGGCTCGATGACGATCAGAAAGTGTCCGATGACCTGGCCGAGCTGGGCAAGCTGGTTTTCGATGCCTCGGCCAATATCATGAAGCTGCCAAACATCAGCGCCTCGCTGCCGCAGCTCAAGGCCGCTGTCAGGGAGCTGCAGGACAAGGGCTATGACCTGCCCGACTACCCCGACGAGCCGCAAAATGATGACGAGCGCGATATAAGGGCGCGCTACGCCAGGGCCATGGGCAGTGCCGTCAACCCGGTGCTGCGACAGGGCAACTCCGACCGCCGCGCGCCGCGCGCGGTCAAGAACTTTGCCAGAAAACACCCGCATCGCATGGGCAAGTGGAGCAGCGATTCCAAAACGCACGTGGCCCATATGAACAGCCATGATTTTTACGGCAGCGAAAAATCGGCCACCCTCGACCGGGCGGGCAGCCTGGACATCATCCTGCACCAGGCCGACGGCAAAACCGTTGCGCTGCGCGAGCCGCTGGCGGTGCAGAAAAATGAAATCGTCGATGCCGCCGTCATGAGCCGCTCGGCGCTGGCCGAATTCATTCGCGCCCAGATTGCCGACGCAAAAGAGCAGGGCGTGCTGTTTTCAGCTCATTTCAAGGCCACCATGATGAAGGTGTCCGATCCCATCATGTTTGGCGTGGTGGTCAGCGAGTTTTACGCCGACGTGCTGGAAAAGCATGCCGATGCGCTGGCCGAGGCCGGCTTCAACCCCAACAACGGCCTGGGCGACCTGTACGCCAGCCTGGAAAAGCTGCCGACCGACAAGCGCCGGGAGATCGAGGCAGACATCGAAAGCCAGTACGCCAGCCGCCCGCGCCTGGCCATGGTCGATTCCGATCGCGGCATCACCAACCTGCACGTGCCGTCCGACGTCATCATCGACGCCTCCATGCCGGCCATGATTCGCGACTCGGGCAAGATGTGGAATTCAGACGGCGAGCGCCAGGACTGCAAGGCAATTATTCCCGACCGCAGCTACGCGCGCATTTACCAGATGACCATAGAGGACTGCCAGACCCACGGTGCGTTTGATCCGGCCACCATGGGCACGGTGCCCAATGTGGGCCTGATGGCCGACAAGGCCGAAGAATACGGCTCTCACGACAAGACCTTCCAGATTCCCGCCGCCGGCGTGGTGAAAGTGACCGACCTGGACGGCCGCGTCATTTTCGAGCATGAAGTTGAAAAGGGCGACATCTGGCGCATGTGCCAGACCAGGGACGAACCGATTCGCGACTGGGTCAGGCTGGGCGTTGAGCGCGCCCGCCTGTCCGGCATGCCGGCAGTGTTCTGGCTCGACGACCAGCGCGGCCATGATGTGCAGGTGCGTGCCCGCGTCGAGCACTATCTGAAGGATCACGACACCGAAGGCCTGGACATTCGCATCATGACGCCCGAGGCGGCCATGAAGCACACTCTCGAGCGCATCCGTCGCGGCGAGGACACCATTGCGGTGACCGGCAACGTGCTGCGCGATTACCTGACCGATCTTTTTCCCATTCTGGAGCTGGGCACCAGCGCCAAGATGCTGTCCATTGTGCCGCTGATTGCCGGCGGGGGGCTGTTTGAAACCGGTGCCGGCGGCAGTGCGCCCAGGCACGTGCAGCAGGTGATTGAGGAAAACCACCTGCGCTGGGATTCGCTGGGCGAGTTTCTGGCCTTTGGCGCGTCGCTTGAGCATCTGGCCCAGCGCTATGACAACCCCCGGGCCGGCGTTTTGGCCAGCACTCTGGATACAGCGGTTGGCAAGCTGCTTGACAGCGGCAATTCGCCCAAGCGCAAGGTGGGCGAGCTTGACAACCGCGGCAGCCATTTTTATCTGGCCATGTACTGGGCCGAAGCGCTGGCCGAACAGGACGATGATGCCGATCTGAAAAAGACGTTTTCCGGCATTGCTGCCCGCCTGCGCGACAATGAAAAAACCATTGTTGACGAGCTCAACAGCGTGCAGGGACAAAAGGTTGACCTGGGCGGCTACTACAAGCCCGATGCGGAAAAGGTGGCGGCCATCATGCGCCCCAGCAGCACGTTCAACCGCATTCTCGACGAGCTGTCGGCCAGCGTTTGAATGGCCGAATCAGGCCGCCTGTCCGGTCATCAGGATTGCGTACGGGGTGGGCGGCCCACCCCGTACGCCACAAGCGAATTCAGGGGCCTGAAATTCAGCCTTCGGTCGGCTTCCTGAAGCGATAAATGAACTGATCGGTGCGGCCGCGCACCGATTCATCAAACACCCCCACATCAAGCGGATCATCGGCATTGCG
>DATGSU010000213.1:0-2267 GCA_035302305.1 Wenzhouxiangella sp.
GGCCGACTATTACCAGGTCATGTTCGACACCTACACGCGCATCTTCGAGCGCCTGGAGCTGGACTTCAAACCGGTGCTGGCCGATTCGGGCGCCATAGGCGGTGCGGTCAGCCATGAGTTTCACGTGCTGGCCGATTCGGGCGAGGACGCCATTGCCCACGTTCCGGGCGGCTCGTTTGCCGCCAACGTGGAGCTGGCCGAAACCCTGCCCCAGGGAGATCTGGCCCCGCCTGCCGAAGAGCTGCGCGAGGTCGACACCCCCAATGTGCGCACCATTGCCGATCTGGTCGAACAGTTTGAGCTGCCCATAGAGCGCACCGTAAAAACCCTGCTGGTCGAGGCCAGCGAGGAATGCGAGACCGATCTCGTGGCTCTTTTGGTGCGCGGCGATCATGAGCTCAACGTGGTCAAGGCCGAAAAACACCCCTGGGTGGCCGCGCCCCTGCGCATGGCCGATGAAGCGGAAATTCGCGCCGCCATCGGGGCCGGCCCGGGCAGCCTCGGCCCGGTCAACCTTGCTGTTCCCTGCGTGATCGACCGCCAGGTGGCCGTGACCAGCGACTTTGCCGCCGGCGCCAACATCGACGACAAGCACCATTTCGGCATCAACTGGAATCGCGACGTGCCGCTGCCCGAGGTGGCCGATTTGCGCGACATTGTCAGCGGTGATCCCGCACCCGACGGCCAGGGCAGGGTTGAAATCATTCGCGGCATAGAGGTTGGGCACATCTTTCAGCTGGGCCGCAAATACTCCGAGGCCATGAACGCCGTGGTGATGGACGAGGACGGCCGTCCGGCCCACCCGGCCATGGGCTGCTACGGCATTGGCGTGTCGCGCATTGTGGCGGCCGCCATTGAGCAGAATCACGACGACGCCGGCATCATCTGGCCCGAGCCCATGGCGCCCTTTACGGTGGCCGTGCTGCCAATCAACGGCCACAAGTCGCACCGCGCCCGCGAGCAGGCCCAACGCTTTTATGAAGCGCTGGTAAAGGCCGGGGTGGACGTGCTGCTTGATGATCGCCCGCTGCGTCCGGGCGTGATGTTTGCCGATGCCGAGCTGATCGGCATTCCGCATATGCTCATTGTGGGCGAGCGCGGGCTGGACAGGGGCGTGGTCGAGTATCGCCGCCGCGGCGGCGACAGCGAGGAGTTTGCGCTGGATGACGCGCTGGATGAACTGATCGGTCGTCTGGCCTGATTTTACAGCTGCGGCCAGCGCTTATTGCAGTTGCCATCCTGCGGCCGGCGGCCGCAGGATGGCAGGCAGCATCAGCCAAACAGCTTGCCGGCCAGGCCGGTCAGCGTTGACAGATCAAGCCCCTTGCCGTCGCCGGCGGGAATCTCGCCGTTGGGCGTGAGCTTGTCGATAATGGCGGGCAGCGCGCCGGCCAGCTGCGACTGCACCGATTCGGAATTCATGTTGAGCTGCCCGGCCGCCTGGCTGATCAGGCTGCCCAGGCCGCCCTTTTCCAGCGCCTGGCCAAGCTGACCGCCGGTTATGCTCTGGTTGGCGCCGGTGCCAATCCATGACGCCACCTGGCTGGCCAGCCCGTTGGCGGCCAGAATTTTCTGCAGGCCGGAAATGCCGCCGGCCTGCTCCAGCAGCTGGCTGACGACGCCAACCATGCCGCCCTTGCCGCCGCCCAGACCGCCCAAACCACCAAGCACCTTGTTTAACATGACATTGTTCCCTTTAAATGATCCAGTTTATGAATGAATAGCCGTAAGTGAAGGCCGGACCGGCAGGGTATTGAGCCTGCGGCCGCGGCAGAGCCGGGCCGCGCGGGCCTGCCAAAGGCAATGGTCCGCCTTCGCCCTGCCCATCTGCGCAAAAGCAGGCGCCCGAAAACCGCCTTGCGCCAAAAGCGTTAAAGTCAGTATAATAAGAGAGATTTGTCGCGTATTTCAACCAGTCTGCCTGCGCGGACGGGGCTGGAGGCGGCAATTCAAAACCCATTACACACGCTGGCCGGCACATGTGGCCGGGTTGTCCGTCATTGTTGCAAATGACTGATAAGCCGCATGGGGTCAGCGGAGGCCCAAACCCCGGACAATTTGAACCCGAACTGCTGCCACACCCGGTTGATGGCGGCCCGGGCGGTTGTCCACCCAACGGAGTATTTAAAAATGACCGATGTCACCATGCGCCAAATGCTTGAAGCAGGCGTTCATTTCGGCCACCAGACCCGTTTCTGGAACCCGAAGATGGCCCCTTACATCTTCGGCTCGCGCGGCAAGATCCACATCATCAACCTGGAAGAAAC
>DATGSU010000214.1:0-2313 GCA_035302305.1 Wenzhouxiangella sp.
AAACACGCCCTTGCCGTGTTCCTGCAGGTTGGCGCTCATGGTTGATTACCTCAATTGATCTGAATGAAAGTTCGGGTCTTGCGGCCACAGTCTGCAGACACCTGCAGGCGCGGCGGGTTCTCAAAAGCCGGCAGCGGCGCGTAGCGCGTCCGCCCGATCGGTCTTTTCCCAGGTAAAGGTTTCAAAGCGGTCGGTATAAGGCCGGCCGTCCCTGATCACCTCGACTTCCATGGGTTCGGGCCGGCGGCCGAAATGGCCGTGGGTGGCCGTTGGGCGGTACATGGGGTGAAGCAGGTCAAGCTCCTTGAGGATGCCGTAGGGCCGCAAATCAAAATTGTCGCGAATAAGATTTTCTATCTGCTGCTCGGGAATATGGCTGGTGCCAAAGGTGGTGACCGAAATCGATGTCGGCTCGGCCACGCCAATGGCATAGCTCAGCTGTACCTCGCACTTGTCGGCCAGGCCGGCCGCAACCACGTTCTTGGCCACGTAGCGGGCTGCATAGGCCGCCGAACGATCAACCTTGGACGGATCCTTGCCGGAAAAGGCGCCGCCGCCGTGGCGCGCTGTTCCACCATAGGTGTCAACAATGATCTTGCGCCCGGTCAGCCCGGCATCGCCCACCGGACCGCCAATGACAAACTTGCCGGTCGGATTGATGTGATAGCGTGTGTCGTCATGCAGCCACTGCGCTGGCAAAACCGGCTCGATAATATGTTTGCGCACGTCCTGACGCAGCTCTTCAATATCAACATCGGGCGCATGCTGGGTCGACAGCACCACCACGTCGATGGCCACCGGCCTGCCGCCCTCATAGCGCAGCGTGACCTGGCTCTTGGCGTCGGGCCGCAGCCACGGCAGCGGGTTGTCGGCCTGTTTGCGCAGCTGCGTCTGGCGCTCAATGAGACGGTGAGCATAGTAAATGGGCGCAGGCATCAGCACGTCGGTTTCGTTGGACGCATAGCCAAACATCAGGCCCTGGTCGCCCGCGCCCTGCAGCTCCGGGTCCTCACGGTCGACACCCTGGGCAATATCGCCCGACTGCTTGCCGATCATGTTGATGACCGAGCAGGTGTTGCCGTCAAAGCCGATGTCGGAAGAGTTGTAGCCAATGTCGACCACCACCTGGCGGATCAGATCCTCCAGGTCCACCCAGGCGGTGGTGGAAATCTCACCGCCCACAATCACCGCGCCCGTCTTGAGAAAGGCCTCACAGGCCACCCGGGCACCGGGATCACGGGCCATAATGGCGTCCAGAATGGCGTCGGAAATCTGGTCGGCCATTTTGTCCGGATGGCCTTCGGATACGGATTCGGAGGTGAACTGGTAAGGTCTCATGGCGCTGGATTATCTTTTGATCATGATAGAAGGATATGCATTTTAACGCAGCTGAAAAGTGCCTGCATGGAGCCTGTTGTTGCAAAAGAACTCGCGATTTGCGCCACGAACCATGAATAGCAGCACATGTCCTGGCACGCTCTGATTCTGCTGGCTTTTCACGCCGTGCTGGCGCCGGCCACCGTTGTTCATGCGCTGATCCACAAACGCGACCCGCGCAGCGCTTTTGGCTGGATCGCCTTTTGCACCATCACGCCGGTTGCAGGCCCGGTGCTGTATCTGTTCTTTGGCGTCAACCGCAGCCGCAGTCGCGCCCAGCGCTTTTCACTGTCGCTGCTGCGCATGGGTGAACGTGGACTTGATGTGGCCCATATTCAACCTCTGCCCGACAATTTGCCGAAAACCTACAACGCGCTGGCCCGCAGCGGACGGGCGCTGACCCGTCACGCGCTGGCCGGCGGGCACCGGGTGGATGTTCTTGTCAACGGCGAGCAGGCCTACCCGGCCATGCTGCAAGCCATAGACTCGGCGCGTGATCACATTTGCCTGACCACCTATATATTCGATACGGACGAAACCGGCCGGCGTTTCATTGATGCGCTCGGGCGCGCTGTTGAACGCGGAGTCACCGTGCGCGTCCTTATCGACGGCGTTGGCGAATGGTATTCGTGGCCGCGCGCCAGCAGCCTGTTGCGCAGGGCCGGTGTTGACACGGCGCGCTTTTTGCCGCCCCGGCTGATTCCCCCATCCGTATCAATCAACCTCAGAAACCACCACAAGATCCTGGTTGTCGACGACCGCGTCGGATTCACGGGCGGCATGAACATCAGCGATCGCCACCTTGTTGACAAAAAAAACAACAAAAACGCAACCAGCGACGTGCATTTTCAGCTGCAGGGGCCGGTTGTGGGCCAGCTTGCACTGGAGTTTGAGCGCGCCTGGGAATTTGTCACCGGCCGTCTCATCGGCCGCCAG
>DATGSU010000215.1:0-2433 GCA_035302305.1 Wenzhouxiangella sp.
AGCATATTTACGAGGCCATGACATTTTTGCAGCGCGCCGGCGTGTCGGCCATTGGCCTGGTGGGCGATCCGCCTGAAAACGATTGAGCCGCGGCCGCGCTGCCCCGGCCGGAACCGCATGACTGCCCGGATACTCAAAACAACCATGATTTCCCGGATCTCGAAACCGCATCCGGGCGCCAGTCATTTGCGCGCGCGCAAAACCTGCGCCCGCCGCTGGAGGCGTTTGTGAAAGCCCGCTGGCAGGCTGTCAAGGACGCGCTGGCCGCTTTGGGGCTGGCGCTGGCTGTGCACGCCGCCTTTGTGGGCATTCTGGTTGTTGGCACCTGGGACTGGCAGCCGTTCAGGCACGAGCCGGTGCCGGTTTTTGTCACCCTGGTGGATGAAGGGCCGAAACCGGTTGAAAAGCAGGACGACAGCCGCGAGCGCGAAGAGGCGGCCAGGCAGGCGGCCGAGCGCCAGGCGGAAATTGAGCGCCAGCGCCAGGCCGAAGCCGAACAGGCCCGCCAGCGCGAGGAAGAGGCCGAGCGTCAGCGGCAGCGGGAAGAGCAGCAGGCCGCCGAGCAGCGCCGGCGTGAGCAGGAACAGGCTCGCCTGAAAGCGGAAGAGGAGCGCCGCGAAGCGCGCAAAAAGCTGGATGAAGAGCGCCGTCGGCGCGACGAGGCGCGTCAGCGCGAACTGGAAGAGCTTCGCCGCCAGCGCGAGGAGCTGGAGCGCAGCAGTGAAGAACAGCGCCAGCGCCTGGAGGAAATGGGCCGGCGCGAAGAGCGCGAAGAGACCTATGATGACGTCGAGCGCGATGCCGAGCGCCTGCGGCTGGCGTCGGAGGATGCGGATGAGAATGCCCGGAAGGCTATGCTGGGGGAGGAGTATGAGGCGACCATCAGGGAACTAGTCGGGCGCCGCTGGCTGCGTCCGCCAACCAGCTCTGGCAATTTGCGGTGCAACCTGCGCATCAGGCAGATTCCCGGCGGAGAGATTGTTGATGCCAATATCGAATCACCCTGCAACGCGGATGATGCAACGCGGCGTTCGCTGATCGCGGCGGTGAACCGGGTTGGCCGCCTGCCCTATCAGGGCTATGAGGAAGTTTTCGAGCGCGATATCGTGTTCTTGTTCACGGATGAAACTGACTGACGGAGTGATCCTTACCATGCATGCATTGATCGGCAAACGGTTAAATGAAATAAACAGGGGATCGACGGCGGGCATTGTCCTGTCTGCGCTGCTTGTTCTGGCCGTTTTGCTGGCATCGCCCGCGGCGGCCCAGCTGCGCATTGAAATCACCAAGGGCGCCACCGGCGCCATTCCGATTGCCGTGGTGCCGTTTGCCTGGCAGGGCGAGGGCGAGGCGCCCGAGGCTGTCGCCGCCATTGTCAGCGCCGATCTGCACCGCTCGGGGCTGTTCGACCCCATGCCCGAGGATGAAATGATTGATCGCCCAACGCGGCCGACCGAGGTTCGTTTTGGTACCTGGCGGCTGCTCAAGGTGGATTATCTGGTGACCGGCACCGTGCGCGACCGCATTGACGGGGCCGGCTATGAAATTGACTACTACCTGATGGATATTCACAGCGGGCAGATTCTGCTGTCGCAGGGCCTGACCGTTGGTGGTTCGGATCTGCGCTTTGGCGCTCATCGCGTGGCTGACGCGGTGTATGAGGCCCTGCTGGGCATTCCTGGTGCGTTTTCCACGCGCATTGCCTATGTGCTGGTGCACGGCACCGGCACCGATGACGAAAGATTCGAGCTGGTGGTGGCCGATGCCGACGGCCACAACCCGCATACCGTGGTGCGCACCTCGCAGCCCATTCTGTCGCCGGCCTGGTCGCCCGACGCGCGCCAGCTGGCCTATGTGTCGTTTGCCACCGGGCGGTCGCAAATCATCATTCAGGACCTCTACAGCAGCGACAGCCGCGTTGTCAGCGCCGAGAAGGGCATCAACGGCGCGCCGGCGTTTTCGCCCGACGGCCGCAAGCTGGCGGTCAGCCTGTCGCGCAGCGGCAGCCCTGAAATATGGGTGATTGATCTGGACAGCGGCCGCAGCGAGCAGCTGACCCATCACTGGTCCATCAACACCGAACCGGTTTTTTCTCCCGACGGCAGGCAAATCTACTTCACGTCCGACCGCGCCGGGCGCCCGCAAATTTATGCCATCGATGCGCAGGGGGGCGAGCCCGAGCGCATCACCTGGGAGGGGCGCTACAATGCACGGGCCGACATCGGGCTTGAGGATCGCTACCTTGCGGTTATCAGCAGCGAGGGCAACGCCGATTTCCGGATTGCAGTTCTTGATCGCGAAACCGAGCGTTTAAGTGTATTATCTGATGGGCCAATGGATGAATCGCCAAGCTTTGCGCCCAATGGCAGCATGGTTCTGTACGCTACGCGTCAGGCCGGCCAGGGTCAGCTGGCAGCCGTATCGGCTGATGGA
>DATGSU010000216.1:0-3801 GCA_035302305.1 Wenzhouxiangella sp.
TGCGTCATCCAGGTTGAAATCGATGGTCTGGGTTGCCCTGCGCTGCACGGCCTGGCCGTCAACCACGCGCGGCTTGAACTTCCAGCGCAGAATGGCGCGAATGGCCTCGCGGTTGAACACCCGCGGCGGGCGCGCATCGACCACCTTGGGCGAGCGCACCGAGCCGGTCTCATCGATGATGAATTCTATGGTGACGTAGCCTTCGATCTGCGCAATGGCCGCATCACGCGGGTACTGGGGCTGAATGCGCACAATCGGCACAATATCACCCTCTTCGGTGCGATCGACCTGGCCAAAATTGCCCAAAAACGGTCCGTCGCCCGATCTGGGCACGTCAATGTCGGGCAGATCCAGCTGCGGCAGCTGCTGCTGTTGCTGCTCCACCTGGGCAATTTCCGTTTCCGGCGGCGGCGGCGGCTCGTCAGGCGGCGGCGGCGGCGGCGGACGACGGCGGTCCCGGGTGGTGGTCGTGTCGTCAAACTCGACCGGACCAAAGCGGATGCCCGGTGGCGCCTCCATGGTTTCGCGCTCGCCGCGCGTGCCCGAAATAAGCGCGTTCATGAAATAGAACGCCACCAGCGTGATGACGATGGCGAGGATGGTGGAAACAATGTAGCGAATACCCGTACTCATGTTCTCAACCTCCGCCTTCAGGCTCAGCGGATATGGATATGTTGCTGATCCCGGCTGCCTGAACCTGGTCCATGACCTCGATCAAAAGACCGGTCCGGGCGCCACGATCGGCAATCAGTACAACTGCGGATTCGGGGTTTTCCGCCCTGGCCCGCTCGACCTGCGGACGAACCTCATGAAGATCGATGTTCTCCCGGTTCATCCACACTTCATCGTTGTCTCTTATTGCGATTAGAACGTTGCCTTGCGGCCGGGGTTCCGCCGACAGCGCGGAAGGCTTGTTGATTTCCACGCCGGTTTCGCGAATAAACGAAGTGGTCACGATGAAAAAGATCAGCATGATGAACACAACGTCAAGCATCGGTGTGATGTTGATATCGGGTTCGTCAGCTTGTGCGTGTCTGCGTCGTGCCATGCTTTAATTCATCCTTGTTGCGAGAGTGCGCTCAATCGAAGCGCAACAGATCTTCAAGCCGCTCGGACTCCTTGATCTGCTTTCTTTCCAGATGGGTGCCGAAATACAGCCCTGATATTGCCGCGACCATGCCGGCCATGGTCGGGATGGTGGCCTGCGACACACCGGCCGCCATGGCGCGGGCGTTGCCGGTGCCGAAAAAGGCCATGACATCAAACACGGCCACCATGCCGGTAACGGTGCCGAGCAGCCCCAGCAGCGGGCAGACGGCAATCAGGGTGTTGATGGTCTTGACGTTGCGCTGCATTTGCTGCGTCAGCCGGCTGATCAGCTCCTCGCGGATGCGGCCGGCATGCCAGGACTGGCGATCGCGGCGGGTTTCCCACTGCTCGACAATTTCGCGCCGCTGGCCAGGCAGAACCCGGAAGTAGTACCAGTAGCGCTCGATGATGAGAATCCACATCATCAGGAGCACGACGAGAATGCCCCAAAGGACATTCCCGCCGAGCTCGATAAAGCCGCGAATCGCGTCGAAAAAGTTAACTAACGCTACCATGACGACGCTCCGCGACGCGCGCGATGATGCCGGCCGACTGCTCTTCCAGAACCTGGATCAGCGAGCGGGCGCGGCTTTGCAGAAGGCTGTGCAGGATGGTGAGGGGAATGGCCACGATCAGACCCTGCACCGTGGTGACCAGCGCCATGGAAATACCGCCGGCCATCATGCGCGGGTCGCCCGTGCCAAACAGCGTGATCTGCTGGAAGGTGATGATCATGCCGACCACCGTACCCAAAAGACCCAGCAGCGGCGCCACCACGTAAATGACCTTGATCAGCGCCAGGCCCGACTCCAGCGGTGCTGTCTCGCGCATGATGGCTTCATCAAGCTTGAGCTCCAGCGCCTCGACGTCCTGATCCGGGTCGTCTTCGTAAACCTTGAGCACGCGGCCCAGGGCGTTGCCTTCGCTGGCTGTATCGCGCCTGAGCTGTCGCTTGATGGCGCCACCCTTGAGGGCCAGCACAATGCCGCGCCACAGCGAAAACAGCACGCCAAAGATGCCCAGCGCCACAATGACGTAACCGACCTGGCCACCCTGGCGCAGGCGTTCCTGAAGCGTTGGCACGCGAACCACCTGGGCCAGAATGGCGCCACGGGTGCCGTCAATGGCCATGTCGACAACATCGTTGCCGCTGGCATTTTGCAGGTTGCGGGCCTGGCGCTGGTAGCGCGCCTCGGGCTGGCGGGCCAGCTCGACCAGCAGGCCCTGCTCGCCATCCCACTGCAGGAAGTTGCCGTCGGAAATGACGTTGAAAACGCCCACGCGCACCACGTCACGGTTTTCTTCCTTGATGCCGTCGGCGTTGATCAGGTCCGACTTGAACTTGACCACCTTGCCCGACTCGGTTGTTTCGCGCACCATTTCGTACCACATCTTGCGCAGCTCACCAACCGTTGGCAGCTCATCGGCTTCGGCCAGTTCGGCAAAGAATTCCGAGCGGCCCTTGATCTGGGCGCTGGTCATGGAGTCGCGCAGGTTGCCGCGCATGTCGCCGGCGGCCTGGCGAACCACGCCAAACAGCTCGCCAAGGTTGCCCATGCGCTCATCGAGCGTGGTTTCAAGCTCGGCCAGCTGCTGTTCGTTTTCGTCAAATTCCCTTTGCAGACGATCGGAGCGCTCTTCTTCGCGCCTCAGCTCGGCGCGCGCCTGATTGAGCAGGTTGCTCTGATTGTTGCGCTCGCGATTGAAGCGCTGCAGGCGCTCCTGGTCGACGCGGTGCTCTTCCTGCGAAGAGCGGCGGACCTGCTCGAGCAGTTCGTCAAGGGTGTTTTGTGCGCTGGCTGCCAGGGGCAGAACCAGGGTCAGTGCCAGCGCGGCAACAAGAATTCTTCTCAGATTCATTATTCACTCTCCGGGGCGGGCACAGGCAGCGAAATGAGGTCGGGGGCAACCTGGTTGTGGGCGATCTGCAGCCCGTCGCTGACCGGCAGGCGGTAGCGGTCTTCCAGGCGCTCGAAGCTGCGCGAGTTGGGGTTCCACCAGCCGGTGTTCTTGCCGTCAAGCGACTGCCAGAACAGCAGCGTGCGCCCAATGCGCAGGAATTCGACCTGCTGACCGTCCGGCAGTGCACCGCGATAGGCTTCCATGGTGCGGCCGTACTCGAGCTCGACCTGGTAGGCCTCGACAATCAGACGGTACTTTTCCGAGTTGGTGATATCGGAACGGTCCAGTGAGTCGATGATGTTTTTGGCCCGGTCGACGCGCTCCTTCTGGCGGAAAGGCATGTCTGCCTGCACCAGCTTGAGCAGCGCATCGGCCATCTCGATCATCAGCGGAACAACGTCGCGGTTGGTTTCTTCAAGGCCGTCCAGCTGCTTGTTGATCGAGACGATTTCCTTTTCCTGGTTGCCGACCACGTTTTCCATCTGCTTGTTGTACTCGCGCAGACTTTCGGTTTCGGCCAGCACCTGCCGGTACTCGTCAACCAGTCGCTGGGTCTGTTCATCGACCTGGTTGATTCTTGCCTGATCCTCGGCCGCTTGTTGCGTAATCCGGTTTTCGGCATCGATGCCGCGATCAAGCACCTGCGCATTGGCAGCCAGAACACCGAGAACAAGCCCGGAGCCCAGCACCAGCAGGCGCGTCATGGGGGTTGAAAGTTGTGACATTTGTTGTATCCGCTATGCTTGAGATTCGTTGCGTTGCAATTATTACGGCATTGGCCTGAGCCGGCCATCAAAATAGAATACCGTG
>DATGSU010000217.1:0-4750 GCA_035302305.1 Wenzhouxiangella sp.
GCGCCCATGGACGGCGACGGAAAGGAGATTCTGTTCTCGGCCCGCTACGCCTGCCCCAAATGCGACTACAGCCTGCCGGAGCTGGAGCCGCGCATGTTTTCATTCAACAACCCGGCCGGCGCCTGCGAGGCCTGTGACGGCTTGGGTCTGAAGGAGTTTTTTGACCCCGACCGGGTGGTGGCCAACCCGCAGCTGTCGCTGGCCGGCGGGGCGATTCGCGGCTGGGACCGGCGCAACGCCTACTATTTTCAGCTCATCCAGTCGCTGGCGCGACACTACAGGTTTGACATTGAAACACCGTTTGGCGAGCTGCCAAAGAATCTGCAGGACATCATTCTGTACGGCAGCGGTGATGAAAAAATCGCCTTCCGCTATCTGTCGGATATCGGCAAGCACACGCGCAAGCATCCGTTTGTGGGCATTATCCCCAACCTGGAAAAGCGCTATGAGGGGACCGATTCGCGCATCGTGCGCGAAGAGCTGGCGCGCTACATTTCCATTCAGTCCTGCCCGGAATGCGGCGGCCAGCGCCTGGGGCGGGCGGCGCGCAATGTGTTCATTGCCGAGCGCAGCCTGCCCGAGGTATCGGGCTGGTCCATCCGCCACTGCCTGGACTTTTTTGCCAAACTGGAACTGGACGGCTGGCGCGGCGAAATTGCCGGCCGCATTCTCAGGGAAGTTCACGAGCGGCTGCAGTTTCTGGTCAACGTCGGGCTGGACTATCTGACCCTGAGCCGCCAGGCCGACACGCTGTCGGGCGGCGAGGCCCAGCGCATTCGCCTGGCCAGCCAGATCGGCGCCGGGCTGGTGGGAGTGATGTACGTGCTCGATGAGCCGTCCATAGGCCTGCACCAGCGCGACAACGACCGCCTGCTGCAAACCCTGGTTCGCCTGCGCGACCTGGGCAATACCGTGATTGTGGTTGAGCACGACGAGGAAGCCATACGCACGGCCGACCACGTGGTGGACATTGGCCCCGGGCCGGGCGTGCACGGCGGGCGCATTGTCTACAGCGGCTCGCCGCAAGGCTTGAGTGAGCAGGAAGGCTCGCTGACCGGTGATTACCTGTCGGGCCGGCGTGAAATCGAGATTCCGGCCACGCGCCACAAGCCCGACAAAAAACGCCTGCTGACCATTTCCGGCGCCACCGGCAACAACCTCAAGGGCGTTGATCTGGAGCTGCCTGCCGGGCTGTTTGTGTGCGTTACCGGCGTTTCAGGCTCGGGAAAATCCACGCTCATCAACGAGACCCTGTACAAGCTGAGCGCGCGCGAGCTCAACAACGCATCGGCCCAGCCGGCGCCGCATCAGTCTTTTGCCGGCATGGACCTGTTTGACAAGGTGGTGGAGATTGACCAGAGCCCCATTGGCCGCACGCCGCGCTCCAACCCGGCCACCTACACCGGCATGTTCACGCCCATTCGCGAGCTGTTTGCCGGCACTCAGGAAGCGCGCGCACGCGGCTACAAGCCGGGCCGGTTCTCGTTCAACGTCAAGGGCGGGCGCTGCGAGGCCTGTCAGGGCGACGGCGTGATTCGCGTCGAAATGCATTTTCTGCCCGATATTTTTGTGCCCTGCGACGTGTGCCGCGGGCGGCGCTACAACCGCGAGACCCTGTCGGTTACCTACAAGGGCAAGAGCATTCACGAAGTGCTGGAAATGACGGTGGAAGAAGCGCTGGAGTTCTTTGACCCGGTGCCGGCCGTGGCGCGCAGGCTGGCTACGCTGATGGACGTGGGCCTGAGCTATATCAAGCTGGGCCAGAGCGCCACTACCCTGTCGGGCGGCGAGGCGCAGCGCATCAAGCTGGCGCGCGAGCTGTCCAAGCGCGACACCGGCAACACGCTCTATATTCTGGACGAACCCACCACCGGCCTGCACTTTCACGACATCAGAATGCTGCTCAAGGTGCTGCACCGCCTGCGCGACGAGGGCAATACGGTGGTGGTCATCGAGCACAATCTGGACGTGATCAAGACGGCCGACTGGATTGTTGACCTGGGCCCTGAAGGCGGCGACGGCGGCGGGCAGATCATTGCCACCGGCACGCCCGAACAGGTGGCGCGCGATGAGTCATCGTGGACGGGCAAATACCTGGCCGACATGCTGGCCACCGGCTCCAGGGGCAAGCAAACCGCCTGAAGAACCCGGCTACAATCAACGCATAACCAACATCTGCAAGGGCGCGACAATGTCCGAATTCATCATCAAGCTGCCGGTGCGCTGGGGCGACATGGACGCTTTCAACCACGTCAGCAACGTGGTTTACCTGCGCTATATAGAAGACTGCCGCGGGCAGTGGATGCAGTCGGTGCCCAGCCGCTGGCAGCAAGCCGACACCGGGCCGGTGGTGGCCAATATCAACATCAACTATCGCCGCCCGCTGTACTGGCCGGAAACGCTGGAAGTGACGCTGGTGCCCGATCCGCCCGGACGCTCGTCGATCAGGCTGCTGCATGAAATACGCTCGGCCGAACCCGACAGCAGCGGCGAGAAAACCGTGTACGCCGATGCCAGCTCCACGCTGGTGTGGATAGACAAGAAAACCGGCGAGGCCGTGCCCCTGCCAGGCGTTATACGCGAGCTGGGGGCCGAAGGCTGACCAGCGCAGCGCCCCGGCCGTTTGCCGTCGGCTGTCAGCCGCCGGCCAGCCTGGCCACCAGCTGCTTGAGCGTTGCCTGGGTGTCTTCGGCAAACCAGCCGTCAACAAAACCGTCAATGTCCAGGCCGTCGCGGTCGTCGAACAGGGCGGCCAGATCGGCGCGGCACAGTCGGCGGGTGGCGCGCATGGAATGCTGCGGCAGGGCCAAAAGCGAGCGGCTCCAGGCCACGGCCCGGTCTGTCACTTCTGCGGCCGGCACCAGTTCGTCGACCAGCCCCAGTGAATGGGCGCTTTCCATGGCGATCATGTCGCCGGCCACCAGGTGGCGCTCGGCCGCGTAGGGGCCAATGAGCCGGGCCAGCGCACGCTGGATGACAGGCGGCACCACCAGGCCCACCTGCACTTCGTTGAGCCCCATGCGAAACGCCTTGTCGCCGGCGCTTTGGGCGGCCACGCGATAGTCGCAAAACAGGGCGATGACCGTGCCGCCGGCCGGGCTGTGGCCGGTCAGCGCACTGACAACGGGCACCGGGCTGCGGGCGATGCGCTCGAGCAGGTCAAAAAGTGATTTCCAGAAGCTGCGCATGCCTTCACGATCGAGCTGCAGCAGCGCGGGCACGTCGAGGCCGGCCGAGAACATGCCCGGCTGGCCGGAGATGACGATGGCCCCGGAATTTGATTTCATGTGCTCCCGAAGCGCCTCATCAAGGGCCGCAACCAGCCCGGGGTTGAGCGCGTTGACCGGCGGCCGGGCCAGGCGCAGCTCGACCACATCATCCTTGTGTGTAATTGTTTGCAGCATTGCGGTTCCATTGGGTGACGATTTGTGCCCGGCAAAGCGTAGCACCAACGGCACGGCCTCGGGCTTTGGGCAAATTTGTGCAAACCCGGCACTGAACCGGGCGTCGCGGCGGGTATGATAAATGCCCCAACCCTGCGGAGTTTGACCAGCATGTTCGAAAGCGAACCGAACACGACGGCAGTCGCGGTGACTGCGGTCGCGATTCTGCTCGTTATCAGCGTTCTTTTCAGCCGCCCGTCCGAGCGCATCGGCGTTCCGGTGGTGCTGGTGTTCATGCTCATCGGCCTGGTGGTCGGCTCGTGGTTCAATCTCGACCTGATCAGCTTCGAGATGGGGTTCCGTATTGGCACTGTGGGCCTGGTGCTGATTCTTTTTGACGGCGGACTGAATACGCCCTATCCGCAGGTCAAGCAGCATTTGCTGCCGGCCTCCATTCTGGCCACCTTTGGCGTGATAGGCACAGCCGCCATGCTGGCGCTGGCCGGGCGCTGGCTGGGCCTGGACTGGATGACGGCCATGCTGCTGGCGGCCATTGTGTCGTCCACCGATGCGGCGGCGGTGTTTTCCTCTTTGCGCGGTTCCAATATTCAGCTGCGGCACCGCGTGGCCGCCACGCTGGAGCTGGAGTCGGGGCTCAACGACCCCATGGCGGTGATTCTGACCCTGACGCTGACCGCCCAGATGGTCGACCCGACGCCGTTCAGCCTGTGGGGGGTTATTTTTGAAATCGTCACCCAGCTGGCCATTGGCACGCTGGCCGGTATTGCGCTGGGCTGGCTGGGCGCACGCTTTCTCAATTCCGTGCGGGTGCCGGCCGCCGGCCTGTACCCGGCACTGACGCTGGCGCTGGCGCTGTTTGCCTTCGGAGTGCCCACCCTGTTCATGGGTTCGGGCTTTATGGCCGTTTACGTGGGCGCCATGGTGCTGGGCAATCAGCGCCTGCCCTATCGCTCGGGCATTTTGCGCGTGCACGACGCGCTGGCCTGGCTGTCGCAGATTTCGCTGTTTCTGGTGCTTGGGCTGCTGGCCGTTCCGGATATCCTGCTGTCCTTTGGCTGGCGCGGGCTGGGCCTGGCGCTGGCTCTGGCGCTTTTTGCGCGGCCGCTGGTGGTGGCGCTGTTTTTGGTGCCGTTTCGCTATCCGGCCCGCGAGACGGCCTTTATTTCATGGGTGGGCCTGCGCGGTGCCGTGCCCATTCTGCTGGGCACCTACCCCGTTCTGGCCGGGGTTGAGGATGCCATGACGCTGTTTCACCTGGTGTTTTTCATCGTGGTGGTCAACGCCCTGATACCGGGCGCCACCATTCGCTGGGCGGCCATGCTGTTTGGCGTGGAGCGCGCCGGCGC
>DATGSU010000218.1:0-5486 GCA_035302305.1 Wenzhouxiangella sp.
GCTCATCCTGGGCCAGAAACAGGTCCGGATTGGGCATGGACACCACGCGTGCACCAACGCCCTCCTGTGCCAGACTGGCAGCCGCCTCAACGGCCAGACCGACCTCGGAGCCGCTGGCCATGATCAGCGCATCGACATGACCGTTTTCGGGCTCAACCAGCACATAGCCGCCGCGCCTGATCAGGCCAAGCTGTGCGCTGCTGCGCGGCTGGTGTGGCAGCCCCTGACGCGTCAGCACCAGCGCTGTGGGCTTGTCGCGCCGGGCGATGGCCGCCGCCCAGGCGGCCGCGGTTTCCACCTTGTCGGCCGGACGCCACACCGAAAGCCCGGGAATCAGCCGCAGGCTGGTCAAATGCTCAACCGGCTGGTGGGTGGGGCCGTCCTCACCCAGGCCGATGGAATCGTGGGTGTATACATGAATGGCACCGGCCGGAATCAGCGCCGACATGCGCACGGCATTGCGCGCGTAATCTGAAAAAACGAGAAACGTGCCGCTGTAGGCAATAAAGCCGCCGTGCAAATGCAGGCCGTTGACGATGGCGGTCATGCCAAACTCGCGCACGCCGTAATAAATATAGTTGCCTTCCCGCGGGTTTTCGAGCGCATCGACGCTGCCCGACCAGCGCGTGTTGTTGGAGCCGCTCAAATCGGCCGAGCCACCAATCAGGGCCGGCAGATGCGGCCCAAAGGCCTCCAGGCTCATTTCGGACGCCTTGCGGGTGGCCACCGTGCTGTCATCAGCCTGCATGTGGGCAAGAATATCGTCCGCCAGGCTGTCAAAATCGGCCGGCAGCCCGCCGCTCATTCGTTCTTCAAGCTCGCGCGCCAGCGCCGGATTGGCGCTTGAGTAGGCCGCCCACACTTCCTGCCAGCGGCGCTCGGCTTCGGCACCGCGCTCGCGGGCATCCCAGCCGGCGCGAATGTGGTCGGGAATGACAAACGGCTCGTGCGACCAGCCCAGCTGTTTGCGCGCGGCGGCAATTTCCCTTTCGCCCAGCGCCGCGCCGTGAACGTCGGCCGTGCCGGCCTTGTTGGGCGCGCCAAAACCGATGGTGGTCTTGCAGCAAATCAGCACGGGCCTGTCATCGGCGGCTATGGCCTGGTCAATGGCCGCTGAAATGGCCTCGGGGCTGTGGCCGTCAACGTCCTCGATCACGCGCCAGCCGTAGGCGCGAAAGCGGGCCGGCGTATCGTCGGTGAACCAGCCGTCGGTATCGCCATCGATGGATATCTGGTTGTCGTCGTAGAACACCACCAGCTTGCCCAGGCCATAGGTGCCGGCCAGCGAGCAGGCCTCGTGCGATATGCCCTCCATCAGGCAGCCATCGCCGGCAAACACCCAGGTGCGGTGGTCAATCACCGTGTGCTCATCGGTATTGAACCGCGCCGCCAGCAGCTTTTCAGCCAGCGCCATGCCCACGGCGTTGGCCAGCCCCTGACCCAGCGGGCCGGTGGTGGTTTCCACGCCGGGCGTGTCGGCAAACTCGGGATGACCCGGCGTGGCCGAATGCAGCTGGCGAAAATTCTCCAGCTCTTTCATCGGCAGATCATAGCCACTCAGATGCAGCACGCTGTACAGGAGCATGGAGCCATGGCCGTTGGAGACTACAAAACGGTCGCGATCCCACCAGTCCGGATTGGCCGGATTGTGCTTGTGATAGTCGTTGAACAACACCTCAACGATGTCGGCCATGCCCATGGGCATGCCCGGATGCCCGCTCGCCGCCTTCTCAACGGCATCCATGGACAGTGCCCGCACGGCATTGGCGAGCTGGAAACGGTCTGCATTCAAATTGGTCATTAGCTTGGACAGGCGGCCAAATCGCCGAAGGTGAAAGCCGTTCATTTTGCCGCCGGCAGCCTGCGCAAAGCAAGTGCACCGAGCAGCGCGCTTTCTGCCAATCCCGTTCCCGGCCAACAGGCACCACACAAACCCGCAGAAAATCCGGCACTTGCAGCAAAACATGCGAGTGCATTATTGCCCCGGGCCTGTTAATATTGCATTCAGGAAAACTTTATTGGCTGGCCGCCGTCCAAAGTGGCATCGCAGCCATCAATCGGATTTTCGAGGGAATGAACCGCCTGACGCACATCATCGTGTTAACCGCATTGCTGACCGCCCTGCCGCTGGCGCAGGCTGCGGATGACAGCCCGTGGTTCATTGTGCCCGACAGCCCAACGCTGCAGCCTTCCCAGCAGCGCGGTTTTCTGTCTGACCGCTCTCCGCTGGTGCTGCCCGATGAAAGCGCACCGCTGTCCATGAGCATCTCCCTGCTTGGTTCCCAGGCCGACAATTCGGCTCCAGAAAAGAACAACAGCACTTTTTCATGGTCGCTGGAAACCTGGCAAATGAACACGGCCAGCCTGGCGCATATTCAGTGCAGCCAGGGCATGCTTACCGCCAACAGCTATCTGGCCCAGGACTGCCGTTTTGTGGACCAGCCGCTGCCGGGCACGGCAGTCAACCTGTTCAAGATTTCCGGTGACTGGCTGGCCACCCCGGGTCTGAAGCTGGGCGTTGGCGCTTTTCGCGCCGATGACCACATCGCTCCCATGGAACGGTCTTCAGCCATTTTTAGCCCGGGGCAAAGTCTTTTGCCTGCCCGCAGCGTCGAAACCTCTGCGGGCATGGACGTCAACGTGAGCTTTGGCATTCAAACGCAAAAGGTGGGCGATTTTCTGGTTGGTCTGCAGCTGGCTCGCTACCGCCAGCACCTGAGCCTGGCTGACCTTGGCATGCCGGCCCGAATGACCGACCTGTCTTCGAGTACCGCCCAGCCCCACTACGCCAGCAGCGCCCAGCTGATGCTTGGCTGGCGGCGCGGCAGCTTCAGCGGAGAGATGCTCGGCCACCACCGCGACCTGCCGCTGTGGGCCAGTCCGGCGGCCGTGCCCCTGACGCTCAGCTCGTTTGACCTTGAGTTCTCCTGGCACCCGCAAAACAACTCATCGCTGACCATAGGCGTCAGCAACCTGATGGACGCTGCACCCCGGGCCGACAAAAAAGAGCCCGGACCGGCGCTTGAAGATCCGCTGGAAAGCGTATACGGTCGCATTCCATACGTGCGCTACAAGCAGGACCTGTAGCCTTCAATAACACCTGCTCAACCGGGGCTTCGAGTTCATGAGCAACGCTGTCCTTCATCTTTTTCGCGCAACCCTTGTGGTTGCCTTTCTAGCATCTTTCGCCTCCCTGGCAACCGGCCAGGACTCGTTTTCATCGCTTGAAGAGCGCATGACCGGCAAGGAGTTCAAGCAGGCCGGGCTGCACAAGCTCAGTGAAGACGAGCTGGCGGCGCTCAACGCCTGGATTCAGGCCAGATCGCTGGCCGAGGGTGAAGTTGCTGACACAGACCGGGAGCGGGCCGAGGCTGCGGAGGATACCGATAAAGCGGATCAGGCCGACCGGCGCGGCCTGCCCGACGCCAAAAACGACGAACCAATCAAAAGCAGGCTGACCGGAAACTTTGATGGCTGGTCGGGCAACACGCGCTTCGAGCTTGAAAACGGGATGGTTTGGCAGCAAAGCGACTCGGGCAGCTACAGCGTATCGAGCAGAAGTCGCCCGGAAGTCACCATTACACCTGGATTTCTTGGCAGCTGGTACCTGCAGGTCGACGGCATGAACCGGCGCGTCAAGGTCAAGCGCATCAAGTAGCCAAGCCCGGTTCAGCGCTCCTGCCGAACGGCACCGGGCCGGTTGCGCTTCAGGTTAAGCCACAGCAGCCAGCCCCTGGCAATGACATAGCCAATGCCGGAGAGCATGATCAGGCCAACGGGCAGCGGCGGGGGTGGAATTGTCCAGCCGGCCGGCTCAACCAGCCACCACCACACCGCACCCACAATCAACAGGGCCATGGCGGTATAGGTCATGTTTTTGGCTCGCCAGACCTTGCGCCTCCAGCGCCTGAGCTCCATGCGGCTGATATCCTCCGGGCCCAGTTCGGCCAGGGCCAGGTCACAATGAGGGCAGGCCGGACTTCTGTCGGACATTCTCCGGCGGCAGCGGGGACAATTGATAATAGCCATAACTAAATAATCAGCACCTTTCAGTTTGTTGCCTGGCTCCCGGGCTGTCGGGAACCATTTAAAACCGTATCTCTTTTAAAGCCCTTCCTCTCGCCACGGGCACAACTCAGTCCATTTCCCTGTCGGGGAAAAACCGCAGGCTGACGCACAGGCCGCCCGACGCGCGGTTGGCAAATGAAATTTGCCAGCCGAACAGGTCACACAACCGCTTGACGATGGATAGCCCCAGCCCCGACCCCTTGGTGCCGCCCATCTGATGTCCACGAAAATGGCGGTCAAAAACATGCGGCAGCTCTTCTTCGGCAATACCGGGGCCGGTGTCAAGAATTCTGATTTCGCCAGTGTCGATTTCCATGCGAACCTCGCCCTGTATGGTATAGCGAATTGCGTTGCCAACCAGGTTGCCAAGCACAACGGCAATGACCGCCTCGGGCGCAATTACGCTGAGCGCCTGGCGCTGGTCAAACACAAGCTCCAGTTCACGGTCACCCACCAGGGGCGCATAATTGTCGAGCACCTGACGGGCGATGCCGGCGACATCCTGTGCTCGCTTCCAGCTCTCCGACTCGCGCTCTGTGCGCACCAGATGCAGGAGGGCGGTGGTGATATCGGTGGACTGGCGTGCTGCGCGCGCAATTCTCAGCAGGCGTTCCCGGCTGCGCTCCGACAGATCCTCCTGGGCCAAAAGCAGCTCGGTGGCGCCCGAAATAACCGCCAGCGGTGTCCTGAGCTCGTGCGATACATCGGCGTTGAACGCCTTGTCGCGCTCGACCAGCTCCTTGAGACGGCGCGCGTAGTTGTCGAGCGCTGCGGCCAGCTGCCCAACCTCGTCATCCGGAAAATGGCGCGCCAGATTGGTATCGGGCGAATGTTCATCCATGGCCTCGAGCCGCCTGGCAAGCTCGGTTACCGGCGCCATCACGCGGCTTGTTGACCAGACTCCAAGCGCCAGCGACAGCAGGCCAAACAGCAGCACAGCCGCTGCCAGCGCCCACTTGAGCCGACGCGCCAGCTCATCATTTTCAGACACGTCATAGGTCAAAAAAACCCAAAATTCACTGTCCTTGCGCACCGCGGCCTTGTAGCGGGCGTGATTGGTGGTCACATCGTGTATGCCGGGCGGCAGCGAGCGGAAGGCCCTGGGCACAATGTCCGCCCGATCGGGCCGGGTGACATAGCCTTCTATGCGCGTGTAGAAAGGCTCAACCAGGGTCGGATCCTTGTGCAAGCCGGCCACGTACTGGTCGATTTCATCGACCAGGGTGCGAGAAATGAGCGCATCAACCAGCCAGCTTTGCAGCAGCAGCACGGCCGCCGCGAACAGCACGCTGAGCAGCGTGCCAAACAGCAGAAACGAAAAGATCAGCCGGCTTCTAAGACGACGGCGATACTTCATCCGGAGCCACCAGGCAGTAGCCAATCCCGTGTCGTGTGTGGATCATGGGCTGCCCGAAAGG
>DATGSU010000219.1:0-6346 GCA_035302305.1 Wenzhouxiangella sp.
TGAGGTCGTCAATGGTTTCAAACAGCGGGCTGATCTGCAAATGACAGAACCAGCCGTCGGCGCGGCGGCCCGCCAGCCCAAACAGGCTGGCCAGCCAGCACACCTCAAGCACGTGGCTGGCTTCATGGGTCATGGAAATGACATAGGCACCAAAGGCTTCCCGGCCCAGCACCCGGGTCATCTCTCCCATCAGGCGAAAAGTGTCGAGGGTCTCTTCCACATCACTGCTGAAACCGGCGTCAAGGGGCATTTCACGACCACCTCCGGACAGCAGGCGTGTCAGCAACGCCAGGCGCTCATCTTCCGCCAGCGCAAGATAGTCTGCGCATTCATCCCCGGCCCTGAGCAGCGCCGCCACGCAGCTTTCATGGCGCGATGATTCCTGGCGCACGTCCAGATGGGCCAGATGAAACCCGAAGGTCTGAACCAGCCGGATCAGGTCGTCAAGCTCACCGTCGGAGACATTGGCATCGCCGTCAGCAACCAGGGAATCCCGCACCGCAAGCAGGTCTGAAAGAAACTCCTCCGGCCTGCTGTAGCCGCCGGGCGCGCGGCGGGACATGCGCGCACGCGCCTTCAGCTCGGCCTGCAGCTGCCGACGCATGGCGCGCAGGCGAAAGCGTATGAAATAGAGCTTGCGCCGATAGGGCTGGTCGGGATAGCGCTCGGCCGGCACGCCGGTCAGGCGCTCATAAAAAGCTTCATCGCCCGCCAGGCTGCGCTCAAATTCATCAAGCAGGCTGCACCAGCGGCGTGAATGCGTCAGGGTGTCCAGCAGGCGGTCTGTCCGGCGCAAGTATTCATCGATGATTTCGCGCGCCTGAATTCTTAGCGCAAATGTTGTCTCGGGCCTTTTCACCAGCGGGTTGCCGTCCCGATCGCCGCCTATCCAGGATCCAAACCTGAGCAGGGGCGGAACTGACTTCACATCCCCCAGATTGTCATCAATGGCGCGACCCAGGTTGCGATAAACCACCGGAACGGCGGCAAAAATCGAATCCCGAAAGTAATAGAGGCTGTTGCGTATCTCGTCTTCAACGCTGGGACGCTGCCCGCGCAGCTCGTCCGTGCGCCACAGGATCTGTATGTCGGCCAGCAGCTGCTCAATGGCCCGCTGGCGTTCGTTGCGCGTCAGCCGGCGCCGGTCAAGCCGCTCGTATGTGCTGAAAATACGGCGCAGCGTGTTCATTACCACGCGCGGCTTGGCTTCGGTTGGATGCGCCGTCAGCACCGGCCAATAGTCGAGAGTTTCCAGCGCCTGGCGAACAGCCGGCCCGTCAAGGCCGGCCTGGATGAACTGCCGCAGGGCATAATCGAAAGAGCCCTTCCACAGCGGCCCATGCTCGCCCACGCGCTTGCGGCGCGCAGCATGGGCAGCCAGCTCCTCGGCAATATTGACCAGCAGAAAATAGATCCCGAACGCGCGCGCCACTTCTGCAAGAACATCGGCGGACAGTCTGCTGATGGCCTGCATCAGCTGTTCATGACGGCCCTCATCAAATTGCCGGCGCTGCGCTATGAAACCCTTGCGAAGAAGCTCCACCGCATCGTAGACGCCGGGCAGGGCCTGCGCGCGCAGCACGCGCCCCAGCAGGCGGCCAAGCAGCTTGACACGTGCCCGCAGGGCGCGATCGTCAACCAGCGCCAGATCCTGATGCTCACCCACGGCTAAGCCGGCCCGGATTCGAGAAGTGCAGCCTGACCGGACAAGCGGCCAGGCCTGCCGCGGCCTTTACATGCCGCAGGGCAGCGGTCGGATGCCGCCGCCTGAAACATGTAATTAATGGCGGCCGCCCGGCCGGGCCTAGGTGGCCTGCTCTTCGTAGTCGCTGGCATCCAGCAGATCATCAAGCTCGGAAGGGTCTTCCATTCTGATGGAAAAAAGCCAGCCGTCGTTGTAGGGATCGTTGTTGACAATTTCCGGCGAGTCTTCAAGCGCCTTGTTCACTTCAACAATCTCGCCTGAAACCGGCGCGTAAATATCCGATGCCGCCTTTACCGATTCAACGACTGCAGCAGCATCACCGCGGCTGAAGGTGTCGCCCTCTTCGGGCAGTTCAACAAACACCAGGTCACCCAGCTGGTTTTGGGCGTGATCGGTAATTCCCACGCGCACCACACCCTCTTCTTCCTGGTTGACCCACTCATGGCTTTCTGCGTAACGCAGATCGGATGGAATATCACTCATTAAGCTGTCCCTGAAAAATGAATTTCCGCCCGATTCTACCAGCAAAGCAGGCGGGCAACGCCATTGCGGCGCAGGTGCCTATGCCTGGCTGCAGCTGCAGGAATTCCGGCAGTTTCGGCGGCAGCGCAGGTTGCCCCAGTGTGCAGCCACCAGGAGCATGCCGCCGGATGCTGTCAGCGCCGAAGCCGCCAACGGAGGCAACACGCTGATCTCAAGCAGCGCCGCAAAACCAATAATGATCAGGCCTATTGAACCGGCCAGCAGAAGCCTGCGCTGGCGATGGATCCTGTAGCCCGACCAGAACGCCACGGCTCCAACGGGCACCACCAGAAGCAAAAACACAAGATGAAACCATTCGCTTCCAAAAACACCCAGGGACACCACCGGCGCCATCACCAGCAGCACGCTCAGCACCAGGCAATGAACCGCGCAGGCCACCGACGCGCTCATGCCCAGCTTGTCGAGCAGATCCGCGCCGCGATTTTTCCAGTCGTTTGATTTCCTGATAGTTGCCATGCACCACAGCCCTCAGCTTTTGAAACATTATAACATTGCCTTTGCGCCCGTGTCATTTCACAACGCCCACAGCCCGCACGAACGCATCCGGTTCATGGCATGCTCACCGGCCAGGCCAATTTTCATGAAAATGCCGTGACCGATTTTGTTTCAGCCCCGCTGACGCCTGCCCGGATTGAATGGCAGAACAGCACCCCGGCCTCGCCCTTCTATGGCGACAGCTACTACATGGCAGGCATGGGCGTTGAAGAAAGCAGCACGGTGTTTCTGCAGGCCAGCCGACTGAAACAGCGCTTTGCCTCGCTGCCGCCCAACGGGCTGTTTGTCATCGGCGAAACCGGCTTTGGCACCGGGCTGAACGCGCTGCTGGCCGCCCAGTGTTTTGTTGAGCATGCGCCGCCCGCTGCGCGGCTGCATTTTGTATCCGCCGAGCTGCACCCGCTTCGCCTGGCCGATCTCAAACGCGCCCACCAGCAGTGGCCACAGCTTGAAAAACACAGCCTCCCGCTGCTTGAACAATGGCCCGGCGCCGCGCCCGGCTTTCATCGCCTGCGCCTCAACCACCAGGTGGAACTGACCCTGATGCTGGGTGATGCCAATGTCCTGTGGCCGGCCGGCCCGAATGGCGTGGACGCCTGGTTTCTGGACGGGTTTGCCCCGGCCCGCAACCCCGGCATGTGGACAGAATCATTGCTTGGGGCGCTGTACAGAAAGTCATCGGCGGGTGCCACTGCGGCCACTTTCAGCGCCGCCGGTGTTGTGCGCCGCGGCCTCGAAAAAGCCGGTTTTGAAGTCGAGCGCCACCCCGGCTTTGGCGGCAAGCGGCACCGGGTCACGGCGCGCAAGCCCGGGCAGTGGCAACCGCAGCGCTACCAAGTCGGCCGCGCAACCGTGGCCGGCGCCGGCCTGGCCGGCTGCACCACAGCCCGCGCCCTGGCCGAGCGCGGCTGGCAGGTTGATGTTCTTGACCCCAATCCAGGTCTCGACAGCCCCCTGCCGCTTGCAGCTGTTCTTTATGCCACTGCCAGCCACCACCTCAATGCCCAAAACCGCTTTTATCTTGGCGCGCTGGTCCACGCCCTGCGCTGGCTTGAACGCCACGGCTTTCCCGGCAATCTCTCACACGGCCGCATGAGCGGACTGGTGCAGCACCCTTTCAATACGCGCATGGCCGAAAAAATTGCCCGCGCAGCCACAGCTGGCACCTGGCCGCCCGAACTGCTGCGCGCTGAAGATTCAGGCCGGGCCGTGATGCCGCAAAACGGCTGCCTCAACGTCCATGCCTGGCGCCGCCGGCTGCTTGATCATCCCCGAATCAACCTGCGCCTGGACGCCGTTAGGCACTTTTCACACAGCGACCCTGTCCAGGTCAAAACTTCAGGCGGAAGCAATCTGCAAGCCGACCGGCTGGTTTTGTGCACGGCCGGCGCCACCGACCGCTTTCCCGGGCTGGACTGGCTGGGCTTGCGCAGCGCGCGCGGCCAGGTCACCCTGTGTCGCGCCACCCAAGCCAGCCGCAAAGTGGAAATGACCCACTGTCACTCGGGCTATTTCACGCCGGCAATCAATGGCATACACTGCGTTGGCGCCACTTTCGACCGCCAGCGCGGCACGGCCATCGTTGTCCCCGAAGACGATCGACACAATCTGCTGGCGCTGAAAAGAGAACTGCCGCAGCTGTGGCAGGCCCTGGGTGGCGAGAATATTGAAATTGCCGGCCAGTTTGCCGGCCTGCGCTGCCAGTCGCGTGACTCTCTTCCCATTGCGGGCCCCCTGCCCGATCCGCGCCACAACCCCCACTCCGTCAGCAACCGCATCTGGCTGAATATTGCCCACGGTTCCAGAGGCCTGACCCATACGCCCCTGTGCGCAGACCTCATCGCCGACCGCATCTGTGGCCTGCCGGCCCCTGCCGATGAGCACGTCGCTGCCGCCCTGGCGCCGGAAAGGTTCATCAAGCGCTACCGCCGCCGCAACCCCGACTGGCGGCCCTGACACCGGCCTGAACGCAGAGCCCATCCAATTGCCGGCGCATACACCGCCTGTTTATAGACTCCTGCGCAAAAGCTGCGCGTTGATGGCCACAACAATGGTGCTCAGCGACATGAGCACAGCGCCGACCGCCGGATGCAGCAAAAACCCTATCGGCGCGAGCACGCCGGCCGCCAGCGGCAGGGCCAGAATGTTGTAGCCTGCCGCCCACCACAGGTTTTGAACCATTTTGCGGTAGGTGGCGCGGCTCAGCTCAACAATGGCCGCAACATCGCGCGGGTCGCTGCGCACCAGCACCACGTCGCCGGCTTCCACAGCCACATCGGTGCCGGCACCAATGGCAATGCCGACATCGGCCGCCACCAGCGCCGGTGCGTCGTTGACGCCATCGCCCACCATGGCCACACGCTTTCCATCACCCTGCAGCGCCCTTATTTTGACCACCTTGTCCTCGGGCAGAACCTCGGCAAACACTGCATCAATACCCAGTTCCGCAGCCACAGCCTCGGCCACTGCCTGCGAGTCACCGGTCAGCATGGCCACCTCCAGACCCCGCCGGTGCAGGCTGTCAATGGCCTCGGCGGATTCCGGACGAACGGCGTCGGCAATGGCAAACACGGCCAGTACCCGAATGGCTTCAGGGTTGACTTCGGGATCGCCCTCAATATCGTTCTCAAGCAGATAAATGGCCGACTGTCCGTTGTCTGCGGCCGCCTGCGCCGCGCGCGCAAGCGCCTGCGGCGGCTCAACCTTGAACTGGCGCAGCAGCCCGGGCCCGCCAACATGAAATTTCCGCCCTTCAACCGTTGCGCGCACGCCGCGGCCGGGCAGCGATTCGAAGTTTTGCGAACCGGGCACGTTGACCTCTTCTTCCCGGGCGCTCGTCAGCAGCGCGTCAGCGATGGGATGCTCGGCGTCCTGCTGAACGGCGGCTGCCAGGCGCAGCGCCTCTTTTCTGTTCAGGCCCTCCACCGCTTCATAATCAATCACCCGGTGCGATCCAAGCGTCAGCGTTCCCGTCTTGTCAAACACCACCATATCGAGCAGGCGGGCGTCCTCCAGCCCGCGACGATCGCGCACCAAAAGCCCGTGCGGCGCCCCTACAGAGGTGGAAATGGCGATAACCAGGGGAATGGCCAGGCCCAGCGCGTGCGGGCAGGCGATGACCAGCACCGTCACTACCCGCTCGATGGTGAAATCCCACTCCCGGCCCGCCAGCAGCCAGGCAAGGGCAGTTATAACAGCGGCGCCAACGGCAACAATGGCCAGATAAAACGCCGCGCGATCTGCCAGTGCCTGGGCCCGCGAGCGCGATGACTGGGCGTCTTCAACCAGACGCATGATGCCCGCCAGCGCGGTCTTGTCCCCCGTTCCGGTCACCTCCACGCGCAGCGAGCCCTGGCCGTTGACCGAACCGGCAATCACCCTGTCACCGGCGCTCTTGCCCACCGGCCTGGACTCGCCGGTGATCATGGACTCATTGAGGGCGCTTTTGCCTTCCAGCACCTTGCCGTCGGCAGGCACGCCGGCCCCGGGCCGGATCAGAACCACATCACCCTGGCGCAGTTCGTCAACCGGCACTTCGCGGGTGCCGCCGTCGCGCGTCAGCCGCATGGCCATGTCGGGAAGCAGCCTGGCCAGCTCTCTGAG
>DATGSU010000220.1:0-14329 GCA_035302305.1 Wenzhouxiangella sp.
CCTGATGATGGCACGTGCCGGCGCACGAGTGATTCTGGTTGCCCGTGGTGAGGAAAAGCTTAAGGAAACATTGTCCGAAATTGAGGCCGACGGAGGAAGTGCCAGCTATTACACCTGTGACCTGTCCAACATGGGCAAGGCGCAAAAGCTGGTCGACCGGATTCTTGAAGACCATGACGGCGTTGATATTCTGGTCAACAATGCCGGCCGCTCCATCCGGCGCTCCATTCAGCTTTCCTATGACCGCTTTCATGATTATGAGCGGCTGATGCGGCTCAATTATTTTGGCTCGCTAAAGCTCATCATGGGGTTTTTGCCGGGCATGGTCGAGCAGGGCGGCGGGCAGGTCATCAATATCTCGTCCATAGGGGTGCTGTCCAACGCGCCCCGGTTTTCGGCCTATGTGGCGTCCAAGGCGGCGCTGGATGCCTTCTCGCGCTGCGCTGCGTCCGAGTTTTCGGACACGGGCGTGGCGTTTACCACCATCAACATGCCGCTGGTGCGCACGCCGATGATTGCACCCACAAAAATATATGATCATGTGCCAACCATTACGCCTGAAGATGCCGCCGACATGATCAAGCAGGCAGTGATCTACCGCCCGCAGCGCATTGCCACGCGGCTGGGGATTTTTGCCCAGGTGCTGCACGCCGTGGCGCCCAAGACATCGGAAATCATCATGAACTCCGCGTTCAGGATGTTTCCCGACTCAGCCGCTGCTGCAGGAAAAAAGTCGGGCGACAGCGAGCCGACCCGGGAACAGCTGGCGTTTGCCTCGCTGATGCGCGGGATCCACTGGTAATGACTGGTGCAGGTGTTGAGCCGGCCACCAGCCCGATGACAGGCTCAGGGCCGCTGTCGAGCCGGTACCGCCTCGGCCACCAGAACGCTTTCAATGACCAGATCGTGCTCGAAATACACGTTGAAATCATCGTATTCCCAGCGGCTTATGGGCGGGTCGCCCACGGCATTGCGTTTGGCATTGGGCTGCCCGTAGCGCTGCTCGACCTGCTGCTTGCTCAGGCCGTTGCGCGGCAGGTCATGCAGCATGCTTTCTTCAACTTTCTGGATCAGCAGGATGTCGCCCGAAGCGGCGGCTCCTGCGGCGAAAAAAATCAAAGCTGCCCCCAAAACCAGCTTGCGTGGAATTTTGCGCACTTTTGCGCCTCCTCTGGTTAGGCCCTCGATTTGCCGCGTTGCCCGCAGCAAACACTGCTGGAAATAGTAGCATAAGTCATTCAACCCAAGAAGGTCACAAGAAGGACATTGAAAAGCCATGGAAACAGCACTGATTACCGGCGCAAACCGGGGCATTGGCCTGGCGCTGGCCCGCCAGCTGAAAGATCGCGGCTACCAGGTGATTGGCGCCTGCCGGACAGCATCGCCCGAGCTCCATTCGCTTGGTGTGCAGATTGAAGAGGGCGTGGATGTCAGTCGGGGCGACAGTCTGCGGCAGCTGGCCAACAATCTGCGTGGTCACCGGATCAGCCTGCTGGTCAACAATGCCGGCATTGGCGGCGCCACTTCGCTCAACGGGATCGAAGATGAGTTGGACAGCTGGCGCAAGCAGTACGAAGTCAATGCGCTGGGGCCGCTGAGAGTTACCCGTGCGCTGATCAATCATTTGCGCAACGACGGCAAGATTGCCATCTTGACCAGCCGCATGGGCTCCATAGATGACAATTCATCCGGCGGTAACTGGGCCTATCGCATGTCCAAGGCGGCCGTGAACATGGCCGGGGTGACGCTGGCCCACGAGCTGAAAGACCGCAATATTGCCGTGGCGCTTTTGCACCCGGGCTTTGTGCGCACCGACATGACGCGCGGGCAGGGCGACGTCGGGCCCGAAGAGGCGGCTGCCGGCCTTGTGCGCCGCATTGATGAGCTGAACATGGACAACAGCGGCGGCTTCTGGCACGCCAACGGCGAACGCCTGCCGTGGTAGCGGCGGCCTGGCCAAAATCAAATCAGGAATTGCGTGCCAGTCTTTCCTGCTCATCCAGCAGCCTGAGCCAGGCCTGGTGGCGAAATTTGGCCACCAGGCCGCGGGTGAGGGCGGCGACCACGCCGCAGCCGGGTTCGGAGCTGTGGCTGCAGTCGCGGAACCGGCACTTCGGGGCCTCGCGAAACTCGGGAAAGCCGCGCTGCAGCTCGTGCAGGGGCATGGCCCACAGGCTGTATTCCCACACGCCTGGCGTGTCAATCAGCCAGGCGTTGTCGCGATACGGATATGCACTGGCCGTGGTGGTGGTGTGACGTCCCTTGCCGGTAACCCTCGACAGCTCGGAAGTACGCAGGTTCAAGTCAGGCATGAGGGCGTTGAGCAGCGAGGTCTTGCCCACGCCCGACTGGCCTGAAAACAACGTGGTGCCGGACTGGGCCAGCGGCTTCAGATCACCGATTTCGGGTCGGGGCAAGCAGCGGGCATCAATAATCTTGTAGCCCAGCTGCCGCAGCGCGCCAAGCTCGCTGAAAGGCGGCTGTGAGGGGCGCTCAAGATCGCTTTTGTTGACCACCACAACGGGCTTGACGCCACGGATGAGACAGGCGGCCAGATAGCGGTGCAGCAGATCGGCGCTTGGCGCGGGTTCGGGCGCAATCACTATCAGTGCGCGGTCGATGTTGGCGGCAATGGCGCGAAATCTGCCGCGCCCGTCGCCGCGGCCAAAGCTGTTTGTGCGCGGAACAATTTTCTCCAGGGTGCCCTGGCTGTCGACATGCACCCAATCGCCTGCAAGAGGCCGCGACAGGCGCCGGGGAAAATGGATTTTGCGAGCCTGGCCATCGACAAGAACAACGCCGTGATTGGCGTGTGCCTGAACGACCCGCACCGGAGCACGGCCTGCTGTTTCAACCATTGCTGCCGTCCTTGCTGTTATAGTTCAAAACCTGATTTGATGTGCGTGCCTTTAGCGGATGAACGAAACCAATCTGATCTGGATCGATCTTGAAATGACCGGCCTGGATACGGTCAGCGACACGATTATAGAAATTGCAACGCTGGTAACCGACGTCCACCTCAACGAGCTGGCGGTGGGGCCTGTTATTGCCATAGACACCCCGCAAGCCACGCTGGCGGCGATGGACGAATGGAATACGCGCACGCATACCGAATCGGGTCTGGTCAGGCGCTGCCTGGCTTCTGAAGTGAGCCTGGCGGAAGCCGAGCGCCGCACGCTCGATTTTCTTGCCGACCATGTGCCGGCCGGCATTTCGCCCATGTGCGGCAATTCCATCTGCCAGGATCGTCGTTTTCTGGCGCGCCTGATGCCGCGGCTTGAAGCCTATTTTCACTATCGCAATCTCGATGTCAGCACCCTCAAGGAACTGGCGCACCGCTGGTCGCCGGAAGTGGCCGAAGGGTTCAGAAAGGAGTCCAGCCACAAGGCGCTTGAGGATATCAGGGATTCCGTTGCCGAACTGGCCTACTACCGGCAGTTCATGGGCGATCTGGGCGGGCACTCCCTGGGATCGCGTCACTGACGGACAAAACCTGTCCCGCGCTTGCGGGCCGGGGCCGGCGCTCACGAGCCAGTGCTCGCAACCTAATGCTCACGAACATGGGCGCCCGAGACCCTTGACAGCTCTTCGTAAAGAGCCTTTTCGCGCTCGCTGGCCGGTTTTGGAACCACCACCTGAAGACGCACAATCTGGTCGCCCGCCGGCTTTCCGGGCAGGCCGCGGCCTGTCAGCCGCAAACGTTTGCCGCTGCTGGAGCCGGGCGGAATCTTCAGGCTGACCCTGCCGCCCAGGGTTGGAACGTTGACCTCGGCCCCAAGCGCCGCTTCCCAGGGGGCAATTGGCAGATCAACCAGCACATTGCGGCCATCCAGCACGAATTCCGGGTGCGGGGCTATTTCGACCTCAAGAAAGAGATTTCCGGCCGGTCCGCCGTGGCTGCCGGCACCCCCCTGGCCAGCCAGGCGAATGCGGCGCCCGCTGGTGATGCCGGCCGGAATATTGACATCCAGGCTGTGCGGGCCGTCGTCACGATTGATGGTAATGCGACGCTTTCCGCCGCGGTAGGCGGTTGGCAGATCAATGGTGATTTTGGCCGTAACGTCCTGCCCCGGTCGCGGTCGCGCCGCCTGTCCGCGCATGCCGCCAAACAGGGCTTCAAAAAAGTCGCTGAAGTCGCCAAACTCACCAAAACCGGCGCCGCCTGACCCGGCGTTCCAGCCGGGGTCGGGCCGAAAGCTTTGGCCGGCTCTCCAGCCCCCGGCCCGCAGCTGATCATAATGCGCCCGCTTTTCCGGATCCTTGAGCGCTTCATACGCCTCGCCAACTTCCTTGAAGCGATCCTCCGCGCCCGGCTCCTTGCTGCGGTCGGGGTGGTAGCGGCGCGCCAGCTTGCGATAGGCCTTGCGGATTTCATCGGCCGAGGCCGAAGGGCTGACGCCAAGCGTTTTGTAATAATCCTTGAATTCCATGCGGTTGTGTCAAAAGGCTGAGCCGGTCCATTCAATGAATTAGGGCCAGTGGCCGGCAAAATCAAGCGCTGCCCGTGCCTCGCGCCGGCGTGGCTTCAGGCTTCGGCGTGGTTTGAAAACCAGCGCACGGCAGGATGCTGCGGGGCGGTTTGCCGTGCAAGGCGCTGGAGCAGCGGCCTGAAGCGGTCGCCTTGTTCCCGGTCCTCGGTGCGCAAGAACTCAACCAGGGCTTCGGCCTCGGTCAGCCGCCAGCCGCCCAGCCCAAGCTGGCGCCGCAGACCCAGACACTCATTCGCCAGCTGTCGGGCATCGTCCCTGCGCCCCTGGGCAGATTCGTGCCGCGCCCAATCACAGGCAATTCCGGCCAGAATGGTTTTGGCCGGCTCGCCGACCGACCGTGCATCGCTGGCAAGCTCGGCAAAGTGTCTGCCTGCGGCGTCGGGGCTTGCCCGGCCGTTCATGCGCACGGCCACCAGCCTGGCCTGCAGCGTGTACGGGTGGGCAGGGCCCAGCCGCTCGCTCATTATTTGCTGCGCCAGCGAGATGTGTTCCAGCGCCTGCTCATGTTCGCCGCGAGCTTCATGCAGTTCGGCAAGAATCAGGATGGCGGCAGCATAATCGGGCGTGTCCTTGCCGACAAACCGTTCAAAGGTGTCGCGCGCCCTGACAAGATGACGCTCGGCCTCCTCGTATTTTGTGCGCATGATCAGCAGCCTTGAAAGGTTCAGCTGCGCGGCGGCCATGGCGCCTGACGGCCCGTACTTTTGCTGGCGAACCGCAACCACGTCGCGCAGGCGCTGCTCGGCCTCATCGGTCAGCCCAAGCTGGCTTTTGACCGATGCCAGGTTGGCGGATACGGCCAGGGCATCACTGGAATCGCCGCGCCCCAGCGCCAGCCACAACGCTTCTGCCGCTTCAAAATGCCTTGCGGCCCTGTTCAGGTTGCCGTTGAGTAAAAGGGTGGTCGCCAAATTGGACTCGGCGCGCGCCATCAGCGGGCGGGGCTTGGCGGAAACCCTCAGCGCCAGCCGCCGGGCGCGCTCCAGGTCCGCCAGGGCCTTGTCGCGCTGGCCCAGGTCCCGCAGCAGCCGGCCCCTTATTTGCAGCGCGTCGGACAGGCGGGCAGGGTGGGCCCCGGGAATCGCCTCCAAAATGGCCAGCCCGCGATTGGCCGCTTCCAGTCCCTGCTGCATGCGGCCCTTGCGGTGATCCACCTGGGCCATGTCGAGCAGGGCGATGGAATGCAGCAGCGGATAGTCTGCGGGTGTGTCGTCACCGGCCAGTCCTGAAAGCATGGACTCGGCGGCTGAATAGTCACCCAGTGCAATCATGATTTCGCCCAGCACCCCCTTGACCTGATGACGCAGGGAGGCATCATCGGCCAGCCAGTCGCCGGCCACTTCGGCGGTGCGGTCAAGAAGTTCGCGGGCTGTGATGCTTTTGGTGTCTTCTGAAAGGCTGCCGACTTCGCGGAACATCAGGGTCAGGTGCTCTCTGAGGGTGTTGGCCCGGGCGGCTTCTGCCTGGGCAATATCACGCTCGACGGCGGCCATGCGGGCCTGCCACACAACCGCCGTAACGCCGGCAAGAATGGACATTGCGGTGGTGATGCCCAAAACAGCGGCCACAACGTGGCGCCTGGCCCACAACAGCCAGCGTTCGCCCAGGCCGGCGTGGCGGGCCTTGACCGGCCTGTTTTGCTGCAGCCTGAAAACATCATCGGCGAGCGTATCGACAGTGGCGTATCTGAGCGCAGGATCGCGCGCGGTGGCGCGCGCGATGATGGCTGCAAGATTGCGTTCCAGGCTGCTTTCGCGCCGGACGGATGCTGTTTCAGCAAGGTGGCCTGCCGTCAGCCATTGCAGCAGGGCGCCAAGCCCATAAATGTCGAAGGCGGTCGAGGCCGGCTGTCCGGAAAGGGCCTCGGGCGCGGCGAACCTGGGCGTGAGGGCTCTTGGGGTTTGGGCATCATGGCTGTGCTCAAGCAGCTGTGAGACGCCAAAGTCGAGCAGGCAGACCCGGCCCTCGCGGGTAATCTTGAGGTTGGTTGGCTTGATGTCGCCATGCACAACCAGGGCGCGGTGGGCGGCCGCCACGGCCTGGCAGGCCTCATGAAACACACGCAGTATTTCTGCAAGCGAGGGCTGGTGTGTGCGGCACCAGACATCGAGGGTTTCGCCATCGATCCAGTCCATGACCAGAAAGGGGCGCCCGTCGCCGCTGATGCCGCCATCGAGAAGGCGCGCAATACCCGGGTGGCTGAGCTGGGCAAGCGTTTGGCGCTCGTGTTCCAGCAGGCGCGCCAGGTCATCGCTCTGGCCGCGGATGAGTTTGAGCGCCGCCTGCATTTCGAAAGTGCCGTCGGCGCGTTCGGCCCGGTAAACTTCGCCCATGCCGCCGGCTGCAACCAGCTCGGTAATGCGCCAGCGGCCCAGACGCTCGCCCGGTGAAAGAAAGTTGCTGTTGCCGGCCTGCCTTGAGCTCAGGGCGTCTTCGGCCAGGTCATGCAGCGGCGTGTCGAGCAGGCCGGGGTCTTCCTGCCCGGTGGCTGCCGCCAGCCGTTTTACCCAGGCGCCAATTCGCGGCGCACGATCGGCCAGTTCTTCCAGGCGCTGGCAGCGCTGTTTTTCGGGGAGGTCGAGCAGCTGATCAAGCAGCCGGTCTATCAGCTGCCGGCGGACGGGTGTCAGCCGCGCCATGGCGCTGCGACCCAGGTGTTTCGTCATGGTTCGAGCTGAATTTCGACCAGCAGCCAGGCGCGAGCGCGCTCCCAGTCCCTTTGGACCGTACGCACCGAAATATCAAGCATTTCGGCAATTTCCTCGGCGGTATAGCCGCCAAAGAAACGGGCCGTGACCACCTCGGCCATGCGTGGACAGGTTTTTTCAAGCTGCTGCAGCGCTTCGTTGATCATCAGAACATTTTCCTCACGCGCAGTGTCGTCCCTGCCGGCCAGCTCTTCGTTGAGGCTGAGCGGAGCCTGGCCCGAACCGCGCTTGGCGGCCAGCTTGCTGCGGGCATGATCGATAATCAGATGACGAATGACCAGGGCCGAGACGCGCTTGAGGTGCTGACGGCTGCGCAAGTTCTGGATGGCGCTGCTGCGCAGCTTGAGAAAGGCCTCGTGAACCAGTTCGGTGGTTTGCACGGTGGGCGTTGAACCGTAGCGGGCCTGCTGGCAGCGCGCAATCTCGCGCAGGTCGTCATAGATTATCGGCAGGATTCTGTCGATGGTGTCGGGCTCGTCGCGCAGCTCATCAAGGAGCCGGGTCACTTCCCCTTCCGAAATGACATCATGATAAGTCGACACTTTAGAACGGCGCCTGTTTGAACGAGGGACAGAAGAATTCTGCCACAGACAGCTTAATGCAGGCTGAAGCCCGCAGGGAAGGGTGGGCAAACGGACTGCTTGCAAGCAGCCCGTTTGATGCCCGTCAAGCCCGGCGTCAGCGCTTGCTTTCGGCCAGCTTGCGCCAGGTGTCCACCACCGTGTCGGGGTTGAGCGACATGCTCTCTATGCCTTCATCCATCAGCCACTGGGCCAGGTCGGGGTGGTCGGAGGGGCCCTGACCGCAAATTCCAATGTATTTGCCGGCCTTGCGGCAGGCGCTGATGGCGCTGGACAGCATGGCCTTGACCGCCGGATCGCGCTCGTCGAAGCGGTGGGCAACCAGGCTGGAGTCCCGGTCCAGCCCCAGAGTGAGCTGGGTCATGTCATTGGAGCCGATGGAGAAGCCGTCAAAATATTCAAGGAAGGCATCGGCGCTGATGGCGTTGGAGGGCAGCTCGCACATCATGATGATTTTCAGGCCGTTCTCGCCGCGCCTGAGCCCGAACTTTTCCATCACCTCAATGACTTCGCGGGCCTCGCCCACCGTGCGCACAAACGGCACCATGGCCCAGACGTGATCGAGCCCCATTTCATCGCGCACCTTGCGCAGGGCGCGGCATTCCAGCTCGAAAGCCGGCTGAAAGCCGTCATCGACATAGCGCGATGCACCGCGCCAGCCGATCATGGGGTTTTCTTCCTTGGGCTCGTAGCGGTCGCCGCCGATGAGGTTGGCGTATTCATTGCTCTTGAAATCGGACAGCCGAACAATGACCGTATTGGGCGCAAACGGCGCGGCAATGGTGGCAATGCCCTCGGCCAGCTTGTCGACATAAAAGCTGGCCGGGTCACCGTAGCCTGCGCTGCGGCGGTCGATTTCGGCCTTGACGCTGCCTGGCTGGCTGTCATAGTCGAGCAGGGCGAGCGGGTGAATGCCTATCATGCGGTTGATGATGAATTCCAGCCGCGCCAGGCCTATGCCGTGGTTTGGAATCATGGCGAAATCAAAGGCGCGGTCGGGATTGGCCACGTTCATCATGATTTTCAGCGGCGCTTCGGGCATGTCG
This sequence comes from Wenzhouxiangella sp., assembly GCA_035302305.1. Lineage (GTDB taxonomy): Bacteria > Pseudomonadota > Gammaproteobacteria > Xanthomonadales > Wenzhouxiangellaceae > Wenzhouxiangella. Next base: position 8,826 of record DATGSU010000220.1, read on the forward strand.
TCCAGCGTTTCCTCGGTAACGCTGAATTCAAGCAGGCCGTCATAGATTTTTCCGGTGTCGCCCTCGCAGCACGAAACCGTGACGTCGCTGCCGTGAGTGATTTTTTCGGTGGCATCGCCACAGCCGACCACGGCGGCAATGCCCAGTTCGCGCGCGATGATGGCGGCATGGCAGGTGCGCCCGCCACGGTTGGTCACAATGGCGGCGGCGCGCTTCATGACCGGCTCCCAGTCCGGGTCGGTCATGTCGGTAATCAGCACGTCGCCATCCTGCACCTCGTGGATCTGCTCCAGCGAGCGGATGACGCGCGCCTTGCCCTGGCCGATGCGCTGACCGATGGCGCGGCCCTCGACAATCACCGGTCCGTCTGATTCAAGCCGGAATCTTTCCAGAGTCTGGCCACTGCGGCTTTTGACCGTTTCCGGCCGCGCCTGGAGAATGAACAGCTCGCCGCTGTCGCCGTCCTTGCCCCATTCAATGTCCATGGGGCGGCCGTAGTGCTCCTCGATGGTCAGCGCCATGTTGGCCAGCGCGGTGGCCTCGTCGTCGGTAATGGAAAATTCCCGGCGAAGCTCTTCGGGCGTGTCCTGGTCGAGAATGCCGCCTTCCGGGCCGTCGGCGTAGACCATGCGGGTTGCCTTGGTGCCCAGCGTGCGGCGCAGCACGGCGGGCTTGCCGGCGCGCAGGTTGGGCTTGAAAAGATAAAACTCGTCGGGGTTGACGGCGCCCTGCACAACGGATTCTCCCAGCCCGTAGCTTGAAGTGATGAAAACCACATCGCGGTAGCCCGACTCGGTGTCCAGGGTAAACGTGACGCCGGCCGCGCCCGAGCCGGCGTTGACCATCAGCTGGATGCCGGCCGACAGGGCGACATCGTCGTGGGCGAAGCCCTGGTGAACCCGGTAGGCAATGGCGCGGTTGTTGTACAGGCTGGCAAAAACCGCGTGAATTTTCTCGAGCACGGCATCGATGCCGCGCACGTTGAGGAAGGTTTCCTGCTGGCCGGCAAACGACGCGTCGGGCAGGTCTTCGGCCGTGGCCGAGGAGCGCACCGCCACGGCCAGGCCGGCGCCGTAGCGCTGCTGCATTTTTTCATAGGCCTGGCGAACGGCCTGCTCCAGCGGTTCGTGCAGCGGGGTGTCCATGATCCAGCCGCGGATGTCGGCGCCGGTTTTTTCCAGCGCCCGGGTGTCGTCCGTGTCAAGGTCGGACAGCGCCGATGAAATTCGTCCGGCCAGGCCGGACTGTTCGATAAAATCCCTGAAAGCGGCGGCGGTGGTGGCAAAGCCACCCGGCACGTTCACGTCAAGATTCTTCAAATGGGTGATCATTTCACCCAGCGAGGCATTCTTGCCGCCGACCCTTTCGAGGTCGCCCATGCCAAGCTCATCTAGCCAAAGGATATACTCGGACACTCCCAACTCCACTGATGTTTGATTGACCACATCACAACATTGTACTGGTTACAGGCCCATGCGAAGAACGGTATTTTATGTTTCAGACGGTACGGCAATCACGGCGGAAACCTTCGGGCGCAGCCTGATGACGCAGTTTTCAGATATCAAGATGCGCCAGGTGCGCCTGCCGTTTGTCGACACGCCCGACAAGGCCGATGACGCGGTGGCCCTGATCGAGCGTGCCACCGCCGATGACGGCGGACACAGGCCGATCATGTTCAGCACCATAGTCGATGCCGGAATCAGCGCCATTCTGGAAAAGGCCGATGCGGATCACTTCGACCTTTTTTCCACATATCTGGGGCCGCTTGAGGCAGCTTTGGGCGTGGCTCCGTCGCCCAGGGTGGGCCAAACACACGGCATGGGCAACAGCGAGGGTTATGAAGACCGCATGGAAGCCACCAACTACGCGCTGACCCACGATGACGGCATATCAACCCGCCTGGACAATGCCGATGTGGTTCTGGTTGGGGTGTCACGCTCCGGAAAAACGCCCACCTGCCTGTACATGGCGCTTCACTACGGCGTGAAGGCCGCCAACTACCCGCTGACGGAAGAGGACCTTGAGCACCCTCGCCTGCCGGAGTTTTTGCGTCAGTACAAGCACAAGCTGTTTGGCCTGAATATCGACCCGGAGCGCCTGGCACAGATTCGTGAGGTGCGGCGTCCGGGCAGCCGCTATGCTTCAATCAAGCAATGCCGCTACGAAGTGGAAGCGGCCGAGGCCATGCTGCGCTCTGAAGGGGTGCCGATTTTCATGTCGACCCAGACCTCGATTGAGGAATTGGCCAGCCGAATCCTGCTTGAACTGGGACTGAATCGCGAAAAACGCTGAATTTCTACACAATTGACGCCGAATCGGGGCGTTCGAGGTGGCAGTTTTCTGCGAGTATGATATTCTCGCCAGCCATGATTACACTATCTCGTCAATTACAGCCTTCAAGCCGGGTACTGGCAAGAAGGCTTCCCGATCTTCACAGCGCGCTGTACCGGGCACTGAATGTTCTGTTGCCCGATGCGCTGACCGAAGATGACTACCTGGTTTCGCAGTCGGGTACGGGGCCGGACCTTTATCTGGAGATCATAGACCGGCACCCCTATACGACATTTGCACGCCTGTCCTACATCATTGGCGCCGAGCGCGAGCACAATCCCAATGCCCATGTGCGCATCTATCACGATGCCGCCATGGCCGAGGCCACGGCTTTCAGCCCCCAGCAGGGCATTCAGCGGTTTGCCGGCCCCGAGCTGGCCATCAACGGCCTTGTTGCGCGCAGCTGGCGCCTCAATCGGGCGCTGCTCAAATGGGTGGACTACCTGATTTCCCAGGGTCACGGCCCCGACACCATGCGTCCGGTGGGCGATCTGCCGCCTGAAGTGACGCTGGCAACGCCTGAAATCTGACGGCTTCGTCCTGAAACTTTTGCCACAAGTTCTGGTGCACCCCGGCCTGCTGGTTTAGAATGGGCCGCCGCCTGCCGGTTTTGATGCCGGCAGGCGCCAAACGAAACAGGCTCGGCGAGCCTGGGTTTGCTTCGTTTACCCGGAGGTTTTTTCAAATGCAGGCAATTTTGGCGCTGGAAGACGGCAGCACGTTTTCCGGTCAGGGCTTCGGAGCGCCCGGAGTTCGCGTCGGCCAGGTGGTTTTCAACACCGCCATGACCGGCTATCAGGAGTTGTTGACCGATCCAAGCAGCGCGGGGCAGATTGTTTTGCTGACTGCGGCCCACGTGGGCAACACGGGCATCAATTCCGAGGACAGCGAGTCGGAGGAAATTCACGCGGCTGGCCTGGCGGTGCGCGATTATTCGCGCAGGCACAGCAGCTGGCGTGCGTGCACATCGCTGCCCGACTGGATGGCAAAAGGTGGCCTGCCCGGCATTGCGGGCATTGACACGCGCGCCGTTACGCGCAGGCTGCGTGAATCCGGGCCTTTGCGCGGCTGCCTTGTGGTCGGAGAGTCGGTGGACGCCGCTTCCGCAGTCAAGCAGGCCTGCAGTGTGCCTGGAGAGGCGGACAGCCTGTCGGTTGGCACCTCCGAAACCTACGGCTGGAACGAGGGCAGCTGGGACACGGCTGAGCGCCGCTCATCGGCCGCTGAGCGGTCATGGCACGTGGTCTGCATCGACTTCGGCATCAAGCGCGGCATTTTGCGCCAGCTGCATGATGCCGGCTGCCGGGTCAGCGTTGTGCCATCCAGCATCACCATGGAAGAACTGGCAAAAATGCAGCCCGACGGCGTGCTGCTGTCCAACGGGCCGGGGCATCCGCAGCAAAATGAACACGGCATCCGCCTTGCCGGACAGCTGATCAGCCAGGGCCTGCCGGTTTTTGGTATTTGCCTGGGCCACCAGCTGCTGGGGCTGGCCTGTGGAGCAAGGGTCATCGAACTCAGGCCCGGCCACAGGGGCGCCAACCATCCGGTCAAGGAAATCGACAGCGGTCGGGCGTTGATCAGCAGCCAGAACCACGGCTTTGCGCTCGACGAGGACAGCCTGCCCGCGTCGCTAAGGGTGACGCATCGGTCGCTGTTTGACGGCTCCCTGCAGGGCATCCGCCTTGAGGGCAAACCGGCCATGGGCTTTCAGGGGCACCCCGAGGCCAGCCCCGGGCCGCATGATGTGCGCGCCCTGTTCAGCGATTTTGTGGCCATGATGGCGGACGCGGAAAGCTGACGGCCAGGTGCCGCTGTTTTTATTGACACAACAGGCAGTTGGCCTTGTTTGATTTTCAGGATGAATCGTGCCAAAAAGAACCGACATTCAATCCATTCTAATTATCGGCGCCGGGCCCATTGTCATTGGCCAGGCCTGTGAGTTCGACTACTCCGGTGTTCAGGCCGTCAAGGCGCTGCGCGAGGAAGGCTACCGGGTCATTCTGGTCAACTCCAACCCGGCCACCATCATGACCGATCCGGACATTGCCGATGCTGTTTACATCGAGCCCATCAACGCCGATGCCGTAACCGACATCATTGAAAAGGAGCGCCCCGACGCGCTGTTGCCCACCATGGGCGGGCAGACGGCGCTCAACTGCGCCCTTGAACTGTCGGAGCGCGGCGTGCTGGAACGCTTCGGGGTTGAGATGATCGGCGCCAACAGCACCGCCATAGACATGGCCGAAGACCGCGACCAGTTCCGCCAGGCCATGCGCGATATCGGACTCGAAGTGCCCGAATCGTGGGTGGTCCACACCCTTGAAGAAGCGATCACCATACAAAAGCGCATTGGCTTCCCAACCATTGTCCGTCCGTCCTTCACGCTTGGCGGTTCGGGCGGAGGCATTGCCTACAACCGCGAGGAGTTCGCCCGCATTGTCGAGCATGGCCTGGACTTGTCGCCGACCAACGAGGTGCTGCTCGAAGAGTCTGTGCTGGGCTGGAAGGAATACGAGGTCGAGGTGGTGCGCGATCGGGCCGACAATTGCATAGTCGTCTGCTCGATAGAAAACATCGACCCCATGGGGGTGCACACCGGCGATGCCATTACCGTGGCGCCGGCGCTGACGCTGACCGACCGTGAATTTCAGCGACTGCGCAATGCCGCCATTGCCGTGGTCAGAAAAATCGGAGTGAATTCCGGCGGGGCCAACGTCCAGTTTGCGGTCAATCCCGACAACGGGCGCGTGCTGGTCATCGAAATGAACCCGCGCGTCTCGCGTTCTTCGGCGCTGGCTTCCAAGGCCACCGGCTTTCCGATTGCAAAGGTGTCGGCCAGGCTGGCGGCAGGCTACCGGCTGGACGAAATTGAAAACGAGGTGATCGGTGGCCAGGCGCCAATGTCCTTCGAGCCGGCGCTGGACTACGTCGTCACCAAAATGCCGCGCTTTGCCTTCGAAAAATTTCCTGCCGCCGACGACCGTCTGACCACCCAGATGAAATCGGTGGGTGAGGTCATGGCCATAGGCCGAACCTTTCAGGAATCCCTGCAAAAGGCGCTGCGCAGCCTGGAAGTCGGCTTTACCGGGCTCAACTCGCCCGCTTTTGAAAGCGATGAGGCCGACGAGCCCACCCTGCTGCGGCGCGAACTGAGCGAAGCCGGCCCCGAG
>DATGSU010000221.1:0-4814 GCA_035302305.1 Wenzhouxiangella sp.
CCGCAACCGCCTGCACGGGCCGGTGACGGTTCAGCTGTCGCTGGTCGAATCGGACAACATCGTCAGCGAGCCCGCGCTGCCCGCCACCTTTGAGCTGGCCGCGCTGGAAGAGCAGATGCTGGTGGGCTTTGGTCCGCTGGATCCCTACAAGTCATGGTCGTATCGCATTTCCAGCAGCAGCCAGCCGGGCAGCCGGCGTGCCCGCCATGCGCCCCGCAAGGCCTACAGGCCGCCCATTGCGGCCGGCACCGAGGTGCTGGTTGGTCAGGCGTTTGGCGGTCGGCAAAGCCACCGCGACCGCCACAGCTATCATGCGGTGGATCTTCAAACGCCGCAGGGAACGCCGGTATACGCAGCGCGCGGCGGCGTGGTCATGGACACGGCCCGGCATTTTCGCAGGGCGGGCGACAATCTGGAATATTTTGGCCCGCGCGCCAATTTTGTGCGCATTTTGCACGACGATGGCAGCATGGCCCTGTATGCTCACCTGGACTATGGCGGCGTCAGCGTTCGCGATGGCCAGCGGGTCAAGCGCGGCCAGCGGATCGGGCGCTCGGGCAACACCGGCTTCAGCACCGGGCCGCACCTGCACTTTGTGGTTCAGGTCAACCGCGGTGGAAGTCTGGAGTCGGTGCCGTTCGAGTTTGAATTGCCGGACGGCCGCTCGGCAAAGCCTGAAAGGGGTCTGATTCTGCGAGTTGACTAGAGCGGCTTCAGCCGGACGGCCATTCTTGTCGATCAGTCACTTTTGTCGATCAGTCACTATTGTCGATCAGTCACACTTGGCCAGCATGGGCCGGGCCAGGCGCTCAAGGTCGTATTCGCCGTGGCCGTATTCGGGGATTGTGCTGGACCAGATGGCCCGGCCGCTGTCGTGATTGAACTCCAGCGTCAGGCGGCCCCAGTCGGCAAGCTCGATTTGCTGCGGATCAAAGTCATCGCCGGCTGTGCCGCCGATCGGCTGTACTAGGTCGACGTCCACCCGCGCCGGCGCCGCATCGCCTATGGCCGGCAGCGACTTGATCTTGCCCACGCCCATCATCCAGGCCTGTGGTTTGGGCTGACCGGTATCGGAGTCTGAATTGGAGTCTGATTCGGGCTGGTAGGTAAACCAGTAAACCAGCGCGTCGTTGCTGTCGGTGACCTCAACCATGAAGCCTTCCCCCGAATGGGCCGGGCTGAACCAGGCGCCCGAGTAGCGCCGCAGCGAATTGGGGGGCTGGTCGCAGCGGACGGCGCCAGACAGTTCGGTCAGGCGAACAAACGTCGAGCGATTTTCAAACAGCGGTTGCAGACACAGCCCTGGTAGCGGGGGGTGTGCAACCGAGCTCCACGGATAGCAGCCCGAAATATCAAAAATATGCTGGTAAACGCTGAGATGGCCATCGGCCAGGTGGTCGATGCGCATCCGGCCGGTGCTGCGAATGTAGGGTTCATTATTGTCTTCGAAATGAGCGATGCCCCGGCTGAAAAAACCGGCGGTTTCGCGCAGTTCATCCCAGCGCAGCCAGCTTTCTTCCCGATGGCCAACCTCGAACAGCCACTGCTGGTCGCCTGCCCAGGTGAAACCGAAGCGGTACAGAAGCGGGGTTCCGTTTTCCATCAGCAGCAGCGAAATGCCCTCGCCAGCGCGGTCGGGGTCAAACCAGCTGCCGCTGACAGCCGGCGAGATGCGCTGGCGATCAACGCCCTGGCAGGCTGCATAATCGCCCGATCCGACATGGCGTGCGGCAATCCAGTCATCCACATCGGCGTTGGCGGCGCTCAGATTGTTGAAGCAGATATCCAGCCCGCCGCCGACATTGCTGCCGTCGCGCTTGTTGAGCCGTGCGCTGAAAATGGAGGAGCCGAGTTCGCCGCTGAAGCGGTTGCCAATCAGAAAGAGAAAGCCGGTTTTGTCCCTGCTCATGGCCGCAAAAGCGTTTTCAGCCCCGTCATCAAGCCGGTTGTCGGACAGGTCCAGCCGGTTCAGGCTCATGCCTTGCCAGCTGTCGGGAACGCGACCTGAAAAGCTGTTGCGGGCCAGATCAAGATGGGTGAGGCTCACATCGGCTGGTGCTGCGCCGTCGGGAACATCGGGCAGGCTTCCTTCAAGCAGGTTGTCGGACAGGTTGATAGCACGCGCAAAGACGGGCAGGGCGTGCAGTCGGCCGCGGATCAGGTTGTTGCTCAAGTTCAGTGAATCCAGGCGGACAGCCAGCAGCTGTTCTTTAAGCTCCGGGGCAATTTCACCGCGCAGGTTGTTGCCCGACAGGTTCAGGGAAAACACCTCGGGGTCGCCGCCGGCGCCGTAAATGCATTCCACGCCTTGCCAGTCGCACCAGTCGGTGTCCGGTTCCAGCCAGCCTTCGCTGGCTATCCAGTGCTCGCCGCCCAGGGTGTTGTACAGGTCCACGAGGAAATCCCTGGCGCCTGCGTGGGCCAGCGAGGAGCAGAGCAGGGCCAGAATGAGGATGGGCGCTGCTGTGAGCTTGAAGCGTTTGCAGGCTGTTGTATTCATGGCGGTTTGTTGTCGCCAGTCACGGCGTATCTCCAGGTTCGGACAATAGCACACTTTTTTGCGGACCATGGTCGGCGCGGACCGCTCAGGGCGTTTTTTGGCGGGGTGGGCGGGCGGGCCGGTATAATGCAGTGCTTTTTGCCCTTACGGCCGATATGACTCAACTGACCGATGAAATTGCCCGCCGCCGCACCTTTGCCATCATTTCGCACCCTGATGCCGGCAAGACGACGCTGACCGAAAAGTTTCTGCTGTTTGGCGGAGCCATCAAGCTGGCCGGCTCGGTCAAGTCGCGCAAGGCGGCGCGCCACGCCACCTCCGACTGGATGGAGATGGAAAAGGAGCGCGGCATTTCCATCACTTCATCGGTGATGCAGTTTCCCTACCGCGAACGGGTGGTCAATCTGCTCGACACCCCGGGGCATGCCGACTTCTCTGAAGACACCTACCGGGTTCTGACCGCCGTCGACTCGGCCCTGATGGTGATTGACTGCGCCAAGGGCGTGGAGGAGCGCACCATCAAGCTGATGGAAATCTGCCGCATGCGCGCCACGCCGATTTTCACCTTTATCAACAAGCTCGACCGCGAGGGCCGCGAGCCCATCGAGCTGCTCGACGAGGTTGAGGAGGTGCTGGGCATCGAGTGTGCGCCCATTACCTGGCCCATTGGCATGGGGCGGCGGCTGAAGGGCATTTATCATCTGATCCGCGACGAGATCCATCTTTATGAGTCGGGCCGCAACTACATGCGCCAGGCCCCGACGGTGATCGCCGGCCTGCACTCAAAAGAGGCCGACGAGGCGCTGGGGGCGGATGCCCAGGAGCTGCGTGATGAAATCGAGCTGGTCAAGGGCGCCAGCCATGATTTTGATGCCCAGCTTTATCTGGCCGGCAAGCAGTCCCCGGTGTTTTTCGGTTCGGCGCTGAACAACTTTGGCGTCACGCCCCTTCTCGACGAGTTCGTCGAACATGCGCCGGAGCCGCAGGCGCGCGCCACTCTGGGCCGCAGCGTTGAACCTTCCGAGGACAAGGTGACCGGCTTTGTCTTCAAGGTGCAGGCCAATATGGATCCGGCCCATCGTGACCGCATGGCCTTTATGCGCATTTGCTCGGGCCAGTTTGAAAAGGGCATGAGGCTGCATCACGTGCGCCTGGACAGAGAGCAGCGTACCCACGGTGCCCTGACGTTCATGGCCGACGAGCGCGTGGCGGCCGAGCACGCCTGGCCGGGCGATATTGTCGGATTGCACAACCACGGCACCATTTCGGTGGGCGACACGTTTACCGAAGGTGAGGCGCTGCAGTTTGCCGGCATTCCCAGCTTTGCGCCCGAACTGTTCCGGCGCGTGCGGCTGCGCGACCCTCTCAGGCTCAAGGCGCTGACCAAGGGGCTGATTCAGCTTTCCGAAGAGGGCGCCACCCAGTTTTTCCGGCCGCTGCTGGGCAATGATCTGATTCTTGGCGCCATCGGGGTGCTGCAGTTTGACGTGGTGGCCTACCGGCTGAAAGAGGAATACCGGGTGGACGCCATTTTTGAAAACGTCAATATTTCAACCTGTCGCTGGGTAAGCTCGGCATCGGACGCCAAGCTGGACGAGTTTCGCAACCGCAACGAGCAGCATCTGGCCGAGGACGGCGGCGGGCAGCTGGTGTATCTGGCGCCCACCCGCGTAAATCTGCAGCTGGCCCGCGAGCGCTACCCCGATATTGAGTTCAGGGCCACGCGCGAAGTCAGCGTGTATGTTGACGTTGATGAAAGCTGATTGATGCCGGGCTTTGGAAACAACAATCCCCGCTTCTGCGGGAATCTGTACAAAATCAGTTGATCTAGACAATGTGGTTCGCGGAAACCCGGCCGCCTGTTCCCTTGTCATTGTCCACCTGGATCCAGCTGCCATCGCGAGCCAGCACGTTGACGATGTTGCCGGCATTCAGTCTGGTTACCACGGCGCTGTCCGTGCCGGGCGCAGCCTGTGTCAAAGCCCCTCAAGCATGGCAAAGCGGCCGCAGCTGAACAGCGCAAGAAGCGCCGCACCGGACCCGGGGTCAAAACGGAAAACAGCACGGTCAAAAATGAGAAGGCCCCGGCTTGCGGGGCCTTCAGCACATCGGTTGACCCGGTAAAAGTCAGTTGATGTCTATGACGTGGTCGGCTGACACCCAGCCACTGCGCCCCTGGTCGTCTTCGACCTGGACCCAGCTGCCGGCGCGGGCCAGCACGTTGACGATGTTGCCGGAGCTGAGGCTGTAGACCACGCTGCTGTCGCCGCTGGGGCCGGAGCGCACGTTGAGCGAGCTGGCGGAAACAACCACC
>DATGSU010000222.1:0-3390 GCA_035302305.1 Wenzhouxiangella sp.
GGCCGCCTCGGCGCGCATGTCCAGCTCGCGCACGATCACGCGTTCGAATTCGGCCACGATGTCGTCGGGGCGGATGCGTTCGCCTTCCGGGTGATAGCGTCGTATCAGGCGCGCCAGCGAGCGCAGCAGGTCAATATCGCGGCTGACCTGTTTTTCTATTCCGGGGCGCACCACCTTGACGACCACCGACCGTCCGTCCTTGAGCCTGGCGGCATGCACCTGGGCAATGGATGCCGACGCCAGGGGCACGTCGTCGAATTCATCAAACAGCTCGTCCACCGGTGCCTTGAGTTCGCGTTCGATGATGGCGCGTGCCTGCCTGCTGTCAAATGGCGGCACATCGTCCTGCAGCCCGGCCAGGTGGTCGGCGATATCGGCGGGCAGCAGGTCGCGGCGGGTTGAGATGATCTGGCCAAACTTGACGTAAATGGGGCCCAGGTCCTGCAGGGCCAGGCGCAGCCTGTGGCCGCGCGAAAGCTCGCGAATTCCGCGCTTGCCCCACGGCAGCCAGCGCACGGCCCGGGCAAACCCCAGCGGCGGAATGCCCGCAAGAAGGTCATCAAGCCGGTAGTGCGCCAGGGTTGCCGCCATGCCGGCCAGGCGCAGGCCGTTGCGTATCATGCCGGCCTCCTGCGCAGGCGCTGCTCCAGCCGGTCGACCGCCTCGCGCAATTCATCGACCTCGTTGATAAAGGCGTTCACTTCGGCGCGCTCTACCAGCAGGCCGGATTCGCGCCGCAGAAAGCGGGAGGCCTGGTCGGCGGCCGTGGACGTGACGTGGCGCGTGCCGTCACGCACATCAGCCAGCAGGCGCCACAGCCGATAGCCCAGGCGCGGGCCGAAGCGCCCGGTCAGCGCAGCCTGCCAGTCCGGGTCAAGCTGTTTGAGCAGCCGCTCAAACGACTGGGCCGTGGCGGCGTCCCCTTCAATGCGCACGCCCCGACCGGTTCGGCGGCGCCTTGGAGCGCTCATGGCCAGCAGCGCCAGGGGAGAGCCGCTGATGGTGGTGTCGGGCGGGGCCGGTTCGTCCACGCTCACGGCCAGGCGGTCGGCTTGGCCGTGAAAGTAAAGATCAATGCCCAGGCCTTCAAGGCGCAGCAGGATGGTGCGGCCCTCAAGTTCCTCAAGCCGCTGGCCGCTGCCGTCGTCAAGCGCCAGCGCGCGGGCAATGGCCTGGTCCATGCCGGCGGCCAGCATGGCGGGCAGCGGCGTCAGATAGCGGCTCATGGTCAGGCCCTGATGCCGCGGTGGATGGCGCAGATTCCGCCGCTGAGATTGGACCAGCGAACGCGCTCCAGTCCGGCGCTGCGCATTTCTTCAGCCAGGGTGTTCTGGTCGGGAAAGCGGCGAATGGACTCGGCCAGGTACTGATAGCTGTCGGCATCGCCGGCCACGGCGGCACCCAGGCGCGGCAGCACCTGGAATGACCAGGTGTCGTACAGCCTGGCCAGGGCCGGCAGCCCCACCTTGGAAAACTCAAGAATATGCACCTGCCCGCCGGGCTTTAAGACCCGGAGCATTTCGGCCAGCGCCCGCTCGCGCCAGGTCACGTTGCGCAGACCAAAGGCGATGGTCAGATGATCAAAGCTGCGGCTGGCAAAGGGCAGCTGTTCGGCGTTGACCTGAAGCCATTCAATGTCTTTGACCAGGCCGGCATTGTCCATGCGCTCGCGGCCGGTTGCCAGCATGTCAAGGTTGATGTCGGCGATGGTGACCGCAGCACCGCGTGCCCGGGCCAGGCGGGCAATGTCGCCGGTGCCGCCGGCCAGGTCGAGCAGGCTTTGGCCCGGCCGAATGCCGCAGGTGGCCACGAAGTGGCGTTTCCACAGCCGGTGTATGCCCAGGCTCATCAGATCGTTCATCAGGTCGTAGCGCCGGGCCACGGATGAAAAAACACGCCCGACGCGACGCGTTTTTTCTTCGGGCGAGACGGTTTGATAACCAAAGTCGGTCATGAATCTGTGCTCTTCAAAAGGGTTCAGGACATGTCCTGCTGCTGCTGCAGGCGCTCGGCGTAGCGGGCCAGGTTGGCGTCCTTGTTGCGCCCCAGATCATAAAGGAAGGACCAGGCATAAATGCCCGAATCGTGGCCGTCGTCAAAAACGATCTGGACGGCATAGCTGCCGATGGGCTCTATGGCCGTGATATCGACATTGTCCTTGCCGCGCATCAGCCTGGGCTCCGACAGCCCGTGTCCGCGAACCTCGGCCGAGGGCGAGTGGGTGCGCAGGTACTCGGCCGGCAGCTCAAAGCTCTCGCCGTTGTCAAATTCAACCACCAGGGTTTTGCGCTCGCGCTCGTAGCGCAGCTCCACGGCCTGTCGTTCGCTCATCTTTGCCTGCCTTGCAGTTGTATTCGGGCTGACGGTGTCATGCAGCATGCGTTGGCATGCAGCGAGTACACAAATGATAGCGCCTTGCATGTCGGCAGCGAGGGCCAAAAGCGGGCAACTGTGCCTCAGGGCGCCGCTAAACTGGCAGCAATGTCCTGCATCGGCGACAATTGGAGTCATGACTGATACAGAAATTATCCAGGGCGATTTTGAACAACAGCCTTTGCGCAGCTACGCCGAAAGCGCTTATCTCGACTACGCCATGTATGTGGTGCTCGACCGGGCCCTGCCGCACGTGGGCGACGGGCTGAAACCGGTTCAGCGCCGCATCGTCTATGCCATGAGCGAGCTGGGCCTGTCGGCCGCTTCCAAACACAAGAAGTCGGCGCGCACAGTGGGTGATGTCATCGGCAAGTTCCACCCGCACGGTGATTCGGCCTGCTACGAGGCCATGGTGCTCATGGCCCAGCCGTTTTCGTACCGCTATCCGCTGGTGGACGGCCAGGGCAACTTCGGCTCGCCCGATGATCCAAAATCATTTGCGGCCATGCGCTACACCGAATCGCGGCTGGCACCCTATGCCCGCATTCTGCTGCAGGAACTGGGCCAGGGCACCGTTGACTGGATGCCCAATTTTGACGGCACGCTCAAGGAGCCTGAGCTGCTCCCGGCCCGCCTGCCCAACGTGCTGCTCAACGGCGGGCAGGGCATTGCCGTGGGCATGGCCACCGATATTCCGCCGCACAACCTGGGCGAGGTGGTGTCGGCCTGCCTGCGACTTCTCGAAGCGCCCAAATCGGCCACGGTGGAGGAGCTGTGCGAACACGTCAAGGCACCGGACTTCCCCGGCGGGCCCGAGATCATTTCATCGCGCGAGGATCTGCTCGAAGCCTACAAAACCGGAACCGGTAGCGTCCGCCAGCGCGCGCGCTGGGAGAAGGAGGGCGACGAGATCATTGTTACCGCACTGCCGCACCAGGTGTCCCCGGCCCGGGTGCTGGAGCAGATTGCGGGGCAGATGCAGGCCAAAAAGCTGCCCTGGGTCAACGATCTGCGCGA
>DATGSU010000223.1:0-2988 GCA_035302305.1 Wenzhouxiangella sp.
GACCTGCTGGACCAGCTGAAGGCCGACCAGCCCAATGCCGCGCCGCCAACAGTCTACCGGGCACTGGACTTCCTGCTCGAAAACAACTTCATCCACCGTCTGGAATCCCTCAGCGCCTTTGTCAGCTGCTTCCATCCCGACCAAGAGCATGACGGGCAGTTTCTGGTTTGCGACCAGTGTCATTCCGTGCGTGAGATCCATGATGCGGGGCTGGCGGATCAGCTGCACCAGGCCGCCGAGCAGGTCAGCTTCCACGCCAATCGCCAGGTGCTGGAGATCTACGGCGTCTGTGATGATTGTTCGACCGCGTCCAAGCCGTGAGCAGCCGTCGCGAACGCCTTTACCATTTGCACAATATCCTGCGCCAGCGGCGCACGCCCATTGATCGCCACGCGCTGATGGAGCGCCTGGGCTGCAGCCAGGCAACGCTTTATCGTCTGATAGCCGAACTTCGCGACCATCTTGGCGCACCTCTGGAGCAGGCTGACGACGGCCGCGGGTTTTACTACGACAGGGCGCTGGCCGGCAGCTTCGAGCTGCCCGGTCTGTGGATCAGCCCGGAAGAGCTGCAGGCGCTGCTGATTGCCCGCCACGTGCTTGGCAATGTGCAGCCCGGCCTGCTTGAGGACGAGCTGGAGTCGGTGCAGGGGCGCATCAATCAGCTGCTTGATGCGCGCGGCCTTGACCTGGCCACCCAGCCCGAGCGCATTCATATTCGCCGTGACGCCGGGCGGCCGGTACCGGCCGAATTGTTTGAAGATGTCATGACGGCCCTGTTCGGGCGCCGTCGTCTGTTCATTACCTATCACGGCCGGCGCCGCGATGACGTCAGCGAACGGACTGTTTCGCCCCAGCGCCTGACCAGCTATCGCGATCGCTGGTATCTCAACGCCTGGTGTCACCGTTCGGACGGCTTGCGGAGCTTTGCGCTCGAGCGTATTTTGAAGCTGGAACAGCTCGATGAAGCCGCTCGCGAGGTCGAGGCATCGGTTATAAGAAAGCATTTTGACCAGGCCTACGGAATTTTTTCCGGCCCGGCCGAGCATGAGGCGACGTTGCGCTTTGGGGCCGAAGCGGCGCGCTGGGCGGCCGATGAAATCTGGCATCCGGAGCAGCGCGGGCAGTGGTTGCCCGACGGCTGTTTCGAGCTGTCGGTGCCCTTTGGCAGAAGCCGCGAGCTGGTGATGGAGATTCTGCGCTACGGCGCCGATGTCGAAGTGCTGGCGCCGGCGTTTTTGCGCGATGAAATTGCCGGCCAGCTGGCCGACGCAATAAAGCACTACCGCCGCAATCCGTCTGCCCGGTAGACGGGCAGACGGATTTTCAGCCGGTCAGCCGCGCTTTTTCAGCTCGTCGCGGATCTCGGTCAGCAGCACAACCTCTTCGGGTGGAGCGGCAGGGGCCTTGGGCTCCTCCTCGGCCTGGCGCTTGAGGCGGTTGACCACCTTGATAACCAGAAAAATGGCCACCGCCACCACCAGAAAGCTGATGATGTTGTTGATGAAGGCGCCGTAACTGATGGCCACGCCGCCCTCACCATCGGCGTCGGCGGCCTTGAGAACCCATTCCAGGTTGGAAAAGTCGACGCCGCTTAGCAGCATGCCTATGGGCGGCATGATGATGTCGTCAACCAGGGAGCTGACCACGGTGCCGAAAGCGGCCCCGATGACGATACCCACCGCCATGTCTATCATGTTGCCCTTGACGGCAAATTCCTTGAATTCGCTGATGATGCTCATGATTGTTCCTTGTTGTTCGGTTTTGATTCGCAGAGCAAGCTCAAAGATCGTTCAACCAGGCCGCACAGTCAAGCCCGGCAGCCGCACCATTCTCACAGGCATGCTCAAATAGTGACTTTTGACACTTTGGGCGCACTGAAAGGCCATCTATCATGTGTCCAGGGATCAAGGAGAACAGCGGGCCATGTCCGACAGGGATTTGCTTGGAACTCTGAAAATCGATGACCGCGACCGTGATGATCACGGCGGGGGTGTGCGCTGGCTGCCGTGGCTGGCAGCAGGCTCTGCGGCAGTTATTCTTGTGGCGCTGGCCGCCGGATGGTTTGTACTGCACGGCGGCCGGGCCGTGGCCGTGCAGACGGTCGCGGCCAGCCGTCCGGCCCAGGCGGGCTCGACCCAGGCCGTCCTGCAGGCCACCGGCTATGTCACGGCGCGCCGCCAGGCCACGGTTTCGGCCCAGATCATCGGCACGTTGACCGAAGTGACCATTGAAGAGGGTGATTTTGTCGAGCGCGGCCAGGTTCTGGCGCGGCTGGACGACAGCTCTCAAAAGGCGGCGCTGGACGCAGCCCGCACCGGCGTGGGTCAGGCGCAAGCCCAGCTTGAGCAGCTCAGGGTTCAGTCCAGGCAGGCGCAGCGTGAGCTCAAGCGTCAGGAAGAATTGCGCGAACGCCAGCTGACCTCCGGCCAGGCGCTGGAGATGGCGCGCACCGAGGTGGAATCGCTGACGGCCCAGATTGCGGCGGCCGAAGCCGGTTTGAAGTCTGCCCAGGCCCAGGTGGCGGTGGCCGAAGTCAATTATGGCTACACCGTGGTGCGCGCGCCCTTTTCCGGCGTGATCACCCAAAAAGCCGCGCAGGTGGGCGAAATCATCGCGCCTTCTGCGGCTGGCGGTGGCTTTACCCGCACCGGTGTGGGCACTGTGGTCGACATGGATTCGCTGGAGGTCGAGGTCGACGTCAACGAAGCCTACATTGGGCGGGTCAGCGCCGCCATGCCGGCCGAGGCGGTTCTGGATGCCTATCCCGACTGGCGCATACCGGCGCGGGTGATTGCCATTGTGCCGGCCGCCGACCGCGGCAAGGCCACCGTCAAGGTGCGCGTGGCGCTGGATGAAAAGGACGAACGCATTGTGCCCGACATGGGCGTGCGCGTCAGCTTTATGGAATCGCGCCCCGAACCCGACACGGCGCCGCCCGAAGGCGTGCTGGTGCCCGCCTCCGCGGTGGTTGCCCGCGACGGCGCAGCG
>DATGSU010000224.1:0-12509 GCA_035302305.1 Wenzhouxiangella sp.
GTACTGGTGCTGCTGATCCAGCACCATACGAACCGCTCGTTCCCTGACCTCAGGCGAATATCTTGATGACTTCTTGTTGGTAGTGTTCATGGCTCCATTCTCTCAAAGGTTGGAGCCTCCGGGAAAGTCGGGACGGTTCACAGTCTCACAACCTCGTCGCCATAATGAGCCACAAGCCCATGCTGGCGAGCTATATAACACCTTTTCTGACACAGTTCTCTCACATATTTTTGAAGGCTCAAACCCCATCACTCAGCGCCATTTGGGCATTTTTGACCTGATCAGCTCCGCTTCCCTGGTTTTGCCGCTGCGCTCCAGCTGTTTGATGAATTCGTCCCACGGCGGGATGTTGCTGCAGTATCGGGCGGGGCCGGTGTACATTCCTCCGCCGGGGCCGGTGTACAGGCCGCCGCCTGGCCCTGTATAGAGGCCGCCGCCGGGGCCGGTGTAGAGCCCGCCACCCGGGCCGATGTACATGCCTCCACCCGGGCCGGTGTAAAGGCCGCCGCCCGGGCCCGTGTACATTCCTCCGCCCGGCCCTGTGTACATGCCGCCGCCCGGGCCGGTGTAGGCACCTCCGCCGGGGCCTGTATAAAGGCCGCCGCCCGGCGCGGTGCTTTGCCCGCCACCCGGGCCGGTGTATTGGTCTCTGGGCCAGGTTCCCTCCGGGCATTCAGCGTTCAGCGCTGAAGCGGCCAGCAAGACGAAGGCCAGTCCGATCAAGGCGCGAATGTTCATTCAAGTCACCCCGTGCTTCCTGCCAATTCTGCTGCCCTTTCCTTCACGTAACGGATTCTCGCCAGCTTGCGGTCGTTGTTTTCCAGGGTCATGCATTTGATCCACAATGCCTGATCGACATTTCCCGATTTAAGCTCTTCAAAAGCCTGCAGGAAGAATTCCTTGTCGGGCTCTCCGGCTTGCGCTGTGCGCTTTTTGCCCGGCTCATTTTCGGGCTTTGCGTCTGCGCCGCCGAATGGGCCATCGCTTTCCCCGGATTGACCCGCCTCCGAAGAAAAGCCGCTTTCCGACTGCTGCCGGTTAAACGAGCTGACGCCGGCCGCAACCGATTCGCTCCAGCCAGAAACGCCAGCTGTGCCCAAAGGGTTGGGCCCGTATTTGTTGGGGCCGTCTGTTCCGGGCCAAAAAATTATCCACAGACTGGCAATTAAATTGATAAAAGGAATCATCAGCGCAACAAAAAAGCCGATGACCCACCAGGGTGACAACCCAATGTCCCGCAGTCGCTGAGAGCTTGTCGAAAGATTGATCCAGACCCCAAGCAAGAAAGCAAGCGTTATAAGCATTGCAAAACTGTCAGCAGAAATGGAATCCATTGATTCAAAAAACAGCCCTGCAACAAGAATAAGCACAAGGAGAACTGTCCCCTGGGCCACAAAGTAACTCCGCCGATTGCGCCTGCCTTTAAAGTTAAATAAACCGCTATCAAATACCGGCCTTCCAATTCCAGACATTTTTCACCCCCTGATTGAATCCAGGATTGATTGCGCTACAGGAATCCCTAGTCAAAAAGAGCCTGCCCCCACCAGTGGCCGAAGTGCAGCTCGTATTCGCCGCAGGCCGGGCATAAATAGGCGCCATCGTTCAGTTCGCGGTCGCCCCATTGGGAAACACGGTGCTTGCCCGGCTCGCGCTGCAGTTCGGGCGTGTTGACGTAGGGTTTTGGGTGACCGGGGTGACCGTCGGGGCAGCGGTGTTCCTTGTCGAAAAGGTTGACTGTGGCAATATGCTTGCCGGACTCGCACAGAGCGGGATGGCTGCAGTTGTATCGAAAATCCAACTCGCCGCCGCCGATCATCAGCATTTTTTCCTTATATCCGCATTTGCAGCGGGCGCTAACGCTGTGTCCCATGATTTACCCCCTTGTGGCTTATCAATGATTTACGCCCAACATACCCCACAATGTGAGTCAGTTCAAATCAATACCGGCTCCGGTGATAGCCGCTTTCAAGCGAGTGGTCGCCTGTGCTTTCTGCACCAGGTCCTGACTCAAATCAGGGACGCTGTGCCACTTCTCTTGGGTGCCTGCCGCCACTCTTTCTTAACCGGGCCGAGCGAAGAGGCCGGTATCAGCGGTCGGGACTGGATTTCATCCAGCAATTTGGCCTGCAGCGGTGCCAGCTCAAGCGTGCGCGTGAGCAGGTTGAGCAGGCGCAGCAGCTCGCTGGTGTAGTCGGAGCCCCAGCCAGCGGGCACGATGTCATCCAGCGGCGAGGACTTGCGCCCCTTGCGGTTTTTCATGCGGTAGCCCAGCCACGACTGCACCACCTTGAGGCCGGAAACCTCGTATTCCCATACAGCGGCGGAAACGGGGCCAAACTCCCCACCGCCGACTTCGATGATGCTGCGGCCCGAATCGTAGGCGAAATCGTCTGGCAGCTCGCCGGCCGGCACGGCCTTGAGGCACTTGACGACCGGATCAGGCCAGCTTTGCCCCTTGGCAAAGCGTTCGCCATAGGTGTGCAGAAAAAGCAGCTCGCGGCCCAGCTCCACAGCGCGGCTGAAAAGCCCGGCACATGTGGTCAACGGCACGCGCAGTTCGCGCGTGGCCAGCTGGTCGTGAAAGCGCTCGGTGAATGCAGGGTGTGCAAGAACGGCGTACAGGTAGGCAGCGGCGTCTTCAGCGCTGACCGGCTGGCCCAGGGCCTTGGAAAGCAGCGGCAAAAGGCCGGGGTGAAGATTGGGCTGTGTGGCCTCGGCATCGCGCCAAAGGGGGAAAATATCACGTGCACCATACGAGCCGCGAAAATAGTGCAAATCTGGAACATCCGCACAGACAGTCAAGCCGGGCCCAGCACCCAATGGCTGGGTAAACAGGCCAGCAAAATAAATTTGCTCTGCTGAATTTGTGTGCCATAGTGGCGGGCTTGAGCGGTCAATAAAGCGGCCGTCAGCAATGATAAATTGCCTGTCCAAGCTTCTATATGGAAACGTCAAAAATGCCGGACATGGCATTGTTGAATCTAAGTCCATGATCGAAACCTGGTTCGCTGCCGGTGGGGTGACACGAGCAGCTGAAGAATCAACCTTCTTACCAGTCGGGGAGTTCTTGAAAAGCAATGCACGTTCTTCCCGCACCTTTGCTGCAGTTAAAAAACCATAACGACGCTTCAGCGTATCCTGATCTGTCGCGATCACCCAAGTCCTTCCAGCCTTTACTCCAGATTGCTGCCACGGCATTAAATCCGTAAGCAGCGGCCAGTCAAAATACGCGCCCTCGCCTGCCGGACGAAACGGCGCATCCCAGTCATCCGGGCATTCCTCAAATTCCAGGTCGGCAAGTGATTCCAGCTGCTCCAGCAACTCCAGCTTGCCGGCGCGCCCACCTTCCACGCGCGTGTAGTGCACTTTGGCAGGCACATCGGGCCGGGCGCTGCCGCTGCGCATGGCCACGGTAATGGCCACCGGCGTTTGAATATCAAACACGTTTTCGTCCCGGCGCGTGCCGCGCCCTTCGCCGCCCAGGTCGATAATCCAGATTTCATCGCACAGCCTGCGCATGTGGCGGCGCAGGCCGAGAAAGGCCTTGCCGTCTATAAAGGAACTGGCGCTGATATAGGTGACGATGCCGGGGCCGGTCGCCAGGTCGTGTTCAAAGGTCTTCCACAGCGCCCAGCGCCAAAAATAGACGTAGAGGTTGTAGAGGTTCTTCAGATCGCCACCGTGGCCCGCCTCTTTCACCGGATCGATGAAATCATTCAGAATGGCATCCTTGCCATCCTTGCTGTCGCCCCAGCGCACCCAGCCGCCGGTCATGGACCGGTTGTCCGGGGTGGCTGCGGCGTGTCGGTCATAGGGCGGATTGCCGATGCACACCAGAATGGGCACTGCATTTTTGACGCGGCGCGCACGCTGGTGCTCTATGCCAATGGGGCGATAGAGCAGCGGCAGCTCAGGAATCGCGTCATGCGGCGATTCCAGCGTGTTGTTGAGGATGATCTGCGCACCGTCGGCGGGCATTTCGGCGCCAAACTGCTGCAGCATTCGCGTCATGCGCAGAGCGGCTACAGCGTAGGGGCCAACCATGATTTCGAAACCGTACAGGCTCTTGGCCAACAAGCTGGCGCGACCAGCCACAGCACCGGGCCCTTCCTGTTCCTGAACGCGCTGCATGGCATATTCAACGATGCCCAGCAGATAGGTGCCGGTGCCTACGGCCGGGTCCAGCACATCCACGCCGCCCGAGGCAAAGCCGCTGCGCTTGCCAAGGCGCGTGCGCAACAAGTCGTCCACCATGCGCACCTGGGCCTGCACCACTTCAACCGGCGTGTAATAGGCACCGGCGTCCTTGCGCAGCTGGGGGTCGTAGACGGAAAGAAAGTCCTCGTAGAAATGCAGCCAGGGATCACGCCGACCGCCGCTCATGGTTCCGGCTGGCACCGCATTGATAACGCGCTGCAGCAGGCTCAGCGAGGTGGCCAAGTGCTCCTTGACCAGCGGATCGGTGAGCACCCGCAGCGCGCGCGACAAAAGAGAGTTGGCGTGCGTCAGCTGGTTGACGGCTTCATCAAGAACCAGGGTATCGCTGCCATCGGAACGCGCCAGCAGCAGAGCAAAGGTGATGGTTTGTGCGTAGGCATCGGCAAAGCGCTTATCGTTGGCGCCGGGAAAAAGATAGCGACGCCAGTCCTGCGCTGCGGCTACAACGCCTTCGGCTCCCGTTTCAAGCGCATCCAGCACATCGTCGCGCAGAATGCGTGTGAGGGGCGCCAGATACTCGGCCAGCTGCGCCGAGCTGCTGGGTACCACGGGCTCCCAGGCAAAAAAGTCGTGGAGCAACGCCCTGAAGTCCTGCGCATTTGCGGCACTTACGGCCTTGGCCCCCAGCGCCTGCGGGCTGCCTTCAAGCCGCAAGCTGCGCAGCATTTCTCCATAACGGTAGAGCGCAAATTCATGGCCGTCGGAGTAGAGAATATTGGGCAAGTCGGAAAAGCGTTTCCACTGGCGCGCGTCATGCCCGGTGAACTTCGCGGTGTCGGCACCTTTTCCGGGCGCCTTGAGCTCTGCATATCCGCACAGAAGCCGATCAACCGAAACGCCAAAGTCCGGCCGGCCGCCGTTATTGGCCAGGCGCGTTTCACCAACGGCCACAACCTCATGCCCCATGGCCACGCCGGCCTCCTTCATCAGCGCTTCAAAGGGTGCGCGCAGCTGATCTTCGGGCTCGCCCGGGACAGTGCTGGAAAACTTTTCCTGAAGTGCGGTGGAAAATTGTTCAAGAAGAGGCTGGAAAGCGCTCACGTTCTGACTCCATTGACTACGCTGTGCGTTTGCTTTTTTCTCATGTTATCCATCACTTTGCGCTGGGCATCCCGGCCAGCCGGTTTCAGCTTCAAGCCCCCAGCGCAGCCGTGGGCAAAATGACATTGCAGCATTTACCGCGCAGGCGGTACCCGGCAGTGCGCCATGTAAAGGCAGCAAGCCGGCTGTGATTCTGCAGGTTAACGCGTCCTGCGGTGTACAAGCCCTGGAAAACAACCGCCCGAAAGCGGCAACCGCAAAGCATAGCATGGTGCAGAACCCTGAGCCCTTGCGAACACGCTTGCCCAGGCAGCAAACAGTGTGAAAAGCGCAGCGCCGGCATCGACACAGTTATCTTTTGAATTTCAGCTATATATGCTATGCTGAACAAGAAATTCGGTACAAGTACCGACCTGAACAGGGGGTTCAGATATTCCATGCACACCAAAAAGCCTGAAAACACGGAGCTGCTGGCGCAGGCTCTTGTTTTTGCCGCAAGCGGGAAGAAATCTGCAGCTGTTGATTTGTTGACTCGCTATGTCAGCTCAAATCCTCAAGACAGCGCAGCATCCAGCGCTCTTGATCAACTAAAAGCATCGCCTGCTGCTGCAACAACGCCAGCAACCCAGCGCGAGATACCACTTTCACCCCTGCCCGGCTCCCCACGACCAATGGGAATGGACGATCTTGACTATATTCAGCAGCAAGACCCTGCCCGGGCAGAGCCTTTGTCCTGGAAATTCAGTGATCCGCATAGCCTGAATACGGACACCAGTGATGAAAACCATCCTGAATACAGGCCGATATTTCCGGTTCCAATTGAATGTTCGGGTGCCACGCTGCCGGACTGCACGGATGGGAAAGAACCGGAAGCCCAATCCATAACAGACGCTGCAAAAGCACCGGCAAAAAACAATGCTCGGCTGCTTCCAACCAAAGATGAATTGGGCTCAGCGCCCGTCAAAGACCCCCACGGACCACCGGAAAAGCCTGAGTGGGACAATATTCCAGCTCCTAACTCTCCCGAGCATAAACCTGTAACCGCCAACAAACCCAAGCCCGGGCACGCACTCCCTTTAAGCGTAGCGGAGCGGTGTGCTGCAGATATAGCGGTAAAGGTTGGCTGGAGCCGTTTCGAGACCCCAATCCTTGTTGATATTCTCGAACACCACAATTCTCACTGGAAAACAAAAAACTCGCTTGAAGAAATGATTTCAAATCAAGACGCTACGCCTGAGGAGCTGGCAGTCTGCCATGAAATCAGACTGCATTGGGAAACGGGCGGATACAACCGAATTTATCGATATGAGGAGGCCAGAGAGGGATGGCCGAACTGCCAATGGGGCCTGGCATTGAGAATTATTCGTGAAACCGGGATTGATGACGCTGATGCGCTGATGGCATTTGTAGATGACTGCTTTGAGGACTGGGTCAATACGCCCGGCCTGATAAAAATCCATCTGTTCTTTCAGTCATACCTGGACAGGGTTCTTGACAAAATGGCAGATCTAAGAATTGGAAATGCTCCAGTAATGCCAGCCTATATTGACTACTCCCTTTTTCAAGACGCCAGTGATTGCTATGACAGCTGGCACAAAAGCCGACCGAAGTTTAACCACGGCTACTCTATTTTGGAAACCATGTATGGATGACTAAAATTTTAACTCCAGTCAAGGGCGCACTTGTCAAAAGGACAAACTCGGAAAGGGTCGGCATCATCCAGGATGTATATGATCAGGACGCCAAAGTATATTGGCCTCAAATTGACAAACAAACACTGGCCCCTTTGGAAAACCTGACCAGCGGATTCAGCGTCAATACTGAAGTTTTGCACACGCCTGAAAAATCCATTTACAGGTCGTTTGGCTGGGGCATTGTCAGAGCAATCAAAGAATACTACGGCCAGACCATGTTGCTGGTTGAGTTTCTTGAAAAGGAAAAACGTCTTTGGCTCCCATGGCAACACCTTGCATGGATACGCAGTATTCAGCACAAATTTTCACTGGCGCAATTTGACGCCGCTGACAGTGCTGAGCGACTCCGCCTGAGGCTGCTTTCATGGGCTATTCGATTGTGGAATGAAAATACCGGCTCACTTGCCACTTTTGATATCGACCCCTTGCCTCATCAAATTCATCTGGTTCATCACATTCTCGCTTCAGGCCAGTACAACTGGCTGATTGCCGATGATGTCGGGCTTGGCAAAACCATTGAGGTTGGGCTGCTGCTGGCCGCCCTGCGCCAGCGTGGTGAAGCCAATCGAGTATTGCTCATTACGCCTGCAGGCTTGACCCGGCAATGGCAGGAAGAAATGTCGGGGAAGTTTGGGCTGGACGATTTCCGTATCTACGGTGATGATTTTGCCGTCAGGGATGCCCGCCACTGGAAGATGTACAACCATGTCATAGGCTCAATTGATCGGTTAAAAAACGAAGATCACCGCGACATGCTTTTTCAGGCTGAGCCATGGGACCTGGTTATTGTTGATGAGGCGCATCGCCTTAGCCGACGACTGTACGGGCGCACATACGAGACCAGCCAGCGTTACGGACTACTGCATCAGCTTAGAAATCACACCGAATCCGTGCTTCTTTTGACCGCCACACCCCATCAGGGCCGGGAAGACAGCTTTACCGCTCTCCTTGAGCTTCTTCATCCTGATCGCAAACAGGACATCAACATGCTAAGGCTCAATCCGGAGATCCTCGGGGAAATGGTTTTTCGCAACTACAAGGCCGATGTGACCGATATAGACGGAAACTTCATCTTTCACGGAAAGACCACCCATCAGATAGAAGTGCCACTTTCGGATGAAGCGGTTCACTTTGACAAAAAACTAAGAAGTTACGTCCGCCTGGGATACGCTACGGAATCCCGGCTTGGTGGAGGAAAAGCACGCGCCATTGGCTTTGTAATGACAGTTTACAGAAAACTCGCTGCTTCCAGCATTGCCGCAATACATGATGCGCTGATTCGGCGACGTGACAGACTGAGGGGGGAGAATGAAAGGGTGAATATTGAGCTTGACGACGCCCGGTTTCAGGGTGAAGAAGAAGAACTTCTAGCAGAACACAGCGCTGCCACTCCGTTTTTTGAAGGCGAAATGAGGCTGCTGAATGAGCTTATTGAAGACGCCAGTGCCTTGCGAAAGCACGACACCAAACTTGAAGCTTTTCTTGATGAACTTGTCGAGAGAGTCCTGAAAAGAAACCCCAATGAAAAAATTCTCGTCTTTACGGAATATCTGGGCACGCTTTCATGGCTGAAAAAGGCCATGAACGACAGATTTGGTTTTGGGCGGACGGCATGCATAAGCGGCGGTATGAGCCTTGAGGAAAGGCGCCAATCCATCGACAGCTTCACCAAACCCGGCGGTGCCCAGTTTTTGCTGTCAACAGAGGCTGGTGGTGAAGGTATCAACCTACAGCAACATTGCCACATCATGGTCAATTATGATCTCCCGTGGAATCCAATGCGCCTGGTTCAGCGCACGGGGCGGCTGTACCGCTACGGCCAGAAAAACCATGTTGTGGTCTTCAACATGCAGCAAAAGAACAGTGCCGACGATCGGATTATCGATATTCTTTACACCCGCCTTGATCAGGTTGCAACCGACCTGGCGACGGTACAGGCAAAAGAGTTCAATGAATCACTGCACGACGATATTCTTGGTGGCCTGGCCGACCTGGTTGAAGTTGAGGACATACTTGAGGCATCAGCCAACGAGCAGATTGTTCGCACCAGGGAACGCATCAATGAAGCCCTGGATCGTGCAAAACAAGCCATGTCAAAACAGCACGAACTGTTTCAGCATGCCGCAGGTTACCAAATTGATGGAATCCGTAACGCCATTCCGATTACAACCAAACACTTGCAGGCATTTGTCGGTGGCATGTGCTCAGTTGTAGGCATAGAAATTGTTGAGCAGACCCAGAATGGGCTGGTTTGGCATTTGCGCCTGGGGGATGAAATCAGACAAAAGCTGGGTGTTGTCCGCAAAAGGTGGACCATTACTTTTGATCGCATGATTGCTGCACGCCATCCCGACTGGCTGCCAATGAACGTCGATAATTGGTTGTTTTCCGCTTTGCTTGAAATGGCTGGCGCCTATGACTTTGGCGGACTGGCGGCACAGTCACCTCATCTGCCGACCAAGGGCATGGCAGCTGCTGTTCTCCGCTGGCAAAATCCTCGAGGGCGCAGGGCTCGTCAGGAGCTCGCAATAATTGGAATAAGGGGAGATTCAACCCAGCTCAATCCCGGCTGGGCTTCTGACTGGCTGTTAAAGAAACAGCCTGACGTATCTGAAACGGTGATCAACCCGTCTCAAACCCGTCACGCTGCAGAGCTGGCTGACAAGGTCATTAATCAATCACTTGCCTCGCGGCTCAGCAAACACTTGTTGCCTGAGCAGCCGCAATGGCTTGCGGGTGTATGGCGTTGTGAAACAACACACCGGGACAAACAGAGTCACCCCGAGCCCTAGATTGTTCCAATATTTGTTGTTCCGGCACAATCATCATCAACAACGGGCTTTTTGTGCTTCAGTCGACAGTCTGTTCAAGGGTAGTACCGCTGCCTAAAAACAGTTTCGGCAACGATATTTGGCCTGACATTCAATGCGCACACATTGCCTGCACGCGATTTTTGCGCAGCATCATGAAAAGCGCCGCATCCTTGTAAGTTGCTGTTTTAATTGGTGCCCGGGGCCGGGATCGAACCGGCACGATGTTTCCATCAAGGGATTTTAAGTCCCTGGCGTCTACCAATTCCGCCACCCGGGCTTTAAAGGAAAATTAACAAGCCGGATTTCACTTGCCGTTATTATTGGCGCCGACTATTTTATGCCATCCGGCTGAAAACGACAGGACTTGATCATCAGCAATCTTTTCGCAATGACCACCATTGCCGGCATTCTCGCGGTTTTGCTGGCGCTGGGTGTTATGGAAACCCTGCTGCACCGGCGCATTTTGCGGCGGCTGCCTGTTCGCGTGCACGTTAATGGTACACGCGGCAAGACCAGCGTGGTGCGGCTGATTGCGGCCGGGCTGCGCGGCGGCGGCAAGCGGGTGTGTTCCAAAACCACCGGCTCGTTTGCGGCGGTGACCGGGCCGGACGGCGAGGACTACCCGCTGTATCGCCCCAACCAGCCCAATATTATTGAACAAATGCGCGTAATGCGGCGGCTGGCGGGGTTTGAGCCGGAAATTATCGTGATGGAGTGTATGGCGCTGCAGCCGCATTTTCAGTCGCTGACGGAACGCCAGATGGTGCGTTCCACCCACGGGGTGATTACCAACGCGCGCGCCGATCATCTGGATGTGATGGGCCCCGGCCCGGCGGATGTGGCGCTGGCGCTGGCCGGCACGGTGCCCTATGGCGCGCGCCTGTTTACGGCCGAGCACGAATACCTGGACACTTTCCGCATGGCGGCCAAAGACCGCAAGACCGAGGTGTTTGCCACCACCGAAGACGACGTGGCGCAGGTGACGAATGATGAGCTGGCCAGGTTCAAGTATGCCGAGCACGCTGAAAACGTGGCGCTGGCGCTGAATGTATGCAGCGCGCTGGGCGTGGAGCGGGCGGCAGCGCTGGCCGGCATGCAGCAGCTGGAGCCGGAGGTGGGCGCCACTCAGGTGCAGACCATCGACTTTTTTGGCCGCGACATCATTTTTGTCAACGCCTTTGCCGCCAACGACCCGGATTCCACCGAGATTATCTGGGAGCGCGTTATTGAGCACTACGGGCAGGACCGCTACAAGCTGGCAGTGGTCAACTGCCGCTTTGACCGCCCGCACCGCTCGCAGCAGCTGGCCGAGGTGGCCGGGCGCTGGACGCCGGCCGATCACTATGTGCTGACCGGCTCGGGCACGCTGCTGTTTGCGCGCGCGGCGGTGCGGGCCGGCATTGCCGCCAACCGCATGACCATTGCCGAGGGGCTTGACCAACACGAGCTGTTTGAAACCGTGCTCGAGCACACCGAAGGCACCGCGCTGATTGTGGGCATGTGCAATGTTCACGGCGGGGGCGCCGAACTGGCGCGACAATTCAACAATCGGGCAACCCGGAGTCAGCCCCTATGATTCTTCTCAATTTGCTGGCCGTTTCCATAGGAATCGGTCTTTTGGTGACGCTTTTGCTGGTCGAGGTTTTCGGGCTGGCGGCCGGCGGCCTGGTGGTGCCGGGCTATTTTGCGCTCAAGCTGCTGCAGCCCTGGAACATGGCCATTACCCTGCTGGCCTCGTACCTGACGTTCATTACCGTGCGCGCGCTGGCCAGCTTCATGGTGGTGTACGGACGCCGGCGCACGGCGCTGATGATTCTGTTCGGCTACCTGTTCGGCTCGCTCATTGACCTGTCCATTGGCGGGGTGATGAGTTTTCCGGTGGCCAGCGAGCTGGGCGACGGCTCAACGCAGTTCCGCTACTTTGAGCTGGGGGTGATCGGCTACATCATTCCTGGCCTTATTGCCATCTGGTTTGAGCGCCAGGGCGTGGTGAAGACGCTGGTGGGGCTGATCGTTTCGGCCGTGCTGGTGCGCCTGATTCTGATTATTGCCGTGCCGGACATGCTGATGGCCTACGAGGCCCAGGAGGCGCTCAACCGCGCCGACTTTACCGAAGCCCTGCAGGAGCTGCTGCGATGATCAAACTGAGACGTCCGCAAAAACTGTACTGGCGACCGGCCGAAATTCCGCTGGGCGCCATGCTGGTTCTGGCCGCAGCGGCGCTGGCGGCACTGATTGTGGTGGAAACATTCACCCACGAGCACTCGTCGGATTATTACAGCCAGATGCTCAGCGCCTCGCGCCACGTGCAGCAAAGCATTGAGTCGCTGCGCCCGATACGCGGCCGCATCGAACCCATCGACCCCGAGGTGGACCCGCTGCGCTCGGGCCTGATTGGTTTGCCCACCTCGTCCATTACCAGCAACAGCGGCAGCCTGGACGCCAAGCAGGCCACCATCAACCCCAACTGGGCGGCGGTGGTCATCCGGCTGTTGGCCGAGGCCGACGTCAAGCCCGGCGACCAGGTGGCGGTGGCGGTTTCCGGCTCTTTCCCGGCGCTCAACCTGGCGGTGTACACCGCTTTGGAGGCCATGGACATCACGCCGCTAATCATCGTGTCGGGTTCGGGCTCGCAGTGGGGCGCCAACGTACCCGGCTTTGCGTGGCTGGACATTGCCGGGCAGCTGCGCGAAGCGGGCCTGATTAAAACCCGCGAGATTGCCGCCACGCTGGGTGGCATTGA
>DATGSU010000225.1:0-7468 GCA_035302305.1 Wenzhouxiangella sp.
CCGGAGGTCACGTTGACAAGAATGCCGCAGGCGCCTTCCAGGCTGACATCCTCAAGCAGCGGCGACCCAATGGCCGACTGTGCGGCCATCATGGCGCGGTCCTCGCCGCGAGCCACGCCCGAGCCCATCATGGCCATGCCCATCTCGCTCATAACCGTGCGCACATCGGCAAAGTCCACGTTGATGAGCCCCGGGCAGGTAATCAGCTCGGCAATGCCCCGCACCGCGCCCGACAGCACCTGGTTGGCCGCCTTGAATGCATCCAGCAGGGTCACTTCCGACCCCAGCACTTCAAGCAGCTTGCCGTTGGGAATGGTGATGAGCGAATCCACGTGATGGCTCAGTTCATCAATGCCCTGCTGGGCAATGTCGCTGCGCCGCTTGCCCTCAAACGGAAACGGCCGGGTGACCACGGCCACCGTCAAAATGCCCATTTCCTTGGCTGTTTGCGCCACCACGGGTGACGCACCGGTGCCGGTGCCCCCGCCCATGCCGGCAGTAATGAAGACCATGTCGCAACCGTCCAGAATTTCGCTGATCCGGTCGCGGTCTTCAAGCGCGGCCTGTCGCCCCACTTCGGGATTGGCGCCGGCGCCCAGTCCGCGGGTCACCCCGCTGCCAATCTGCACCGTGCTTTTGCCGGCAAAGTTCTGCAGTGCCTGGGCATCGGTATTGATGCAGATGAAGTCCACGCCATCAATGTCCGATTCGACCATTTGATTGACGGCATTGCCGCCACCGCCTCCAACGCCGATGACCTTTATGGTTGCACCGGGGGTGTAATTTTCTATCAGTTCAAAAGGCATGCTGTTTCTCCTTTCGCTCGCCATTTACAATCAACAATCCGGCTGTGCCGGCACTTGAAACGCAAGGGACAGCGACACGCGCCTTCTTTCCGGACGCTTTGTGTCGCCCCCTCGCCTTGCCCGAGGTACATCACTTGCGGGCAACTCAAACTCATCAAAACTCTCCCTGGAACCACAGCTTCATGCGGTTCCACAAACTTTCACCGCCGCGCCCAAATGAACTGCGGCGCGGCATTTCGTTGCGGCTGCCATAAATGAGCAGCCCCACACCGGTGGCGTGGATCTGGTTGTTGACCACATCCGAAAGACCGCTGACATGCTGTGGCGCCCCCAGCCGCACCGGCATGTGAAACACTTCCTCGGCCAGTTCGGCCACGCCATCCATTTTTGAACCGCCGCCGGTCAGTACCAGCCCGGCCGGCACCATGGATTCAAAGCCCGACTGGCGCAAATGCTTTTGCACGTGATGGAACAACTCCCGGTAGCGCGCTTCCACCACCTGCGCCAGAATCTGGCGCTCAAGGCGGCGCGGCGCGCGCTCGCCAACGCTGGGCACCTCGATGGTCTCTTCGGAAGCCACCATTTGCTCCAGCGCGCAGGCGTACTTGATCTTGATGTCCTCGGCATGAACCGTGGGCGTGCGCAGCGCCACGGCAATGTCGTTGGTCACCAGGTCGCCGGCAATGGGAATACAGGCCGTGTGGCGAATGGCGCCTTCGGTAAACACGGCCACGTCGGTGGTGCCGGCGCCGATGTCTATCAGGCCAATGCCCAGGTCCTTCTCGTCCTCGCTGAGCACGGCATAGCTTGAAGCCAGCTGCTGCAATATCAGATCGTCGACCTGCAGGCCGCAGCGCGCCACGCATTTGGTCACGTTCTGTACCGCGCTGACGGCGGCCGTTACCAGGTGAACGCGCGCTTCCAGCCTTACACCGGACATGCCTGTGGGCTGGCGAATGCCGTCGGTGGAATCAATCACGTATTCCTGGGGCAGCACGTGCAAAATGCGCTGGTCGGCCGGAATGGCCACGGCCCGGGCCGACTCCAGCACGCGTTCAACGTCGCCATCGGTCACCTCGCTGTCGCGAATGGCCACCGCACCGTGCGAGTTGAGCGAGCTGATGTGGCTGCCGGCAATGCCGGCAAAAACCGAGTTGATCTGGCAATCGGCCATCAGCTCGGCCTCTTCGACGGCGCGCTGTATGGACTGCTCGGTGGACTCGATATCCACGACCACGCCGCGCTTGAGTCCGCGCGACGGGTGCGAGCCCAGGCTGATGACCTCAACCTGTCCGTCCTCGTGAACCTCGCCAACAATGGCAACAATCTTGCTGGTGCCAATGTCCAGACCCACAACCAGTGATTTGTCAGGCCGCTTAGCCACGCTCAATGTCCTCATCCAGTTCCGTTCGGGAACGTTCATCCGTGCCGTTTTCGGCAAAACCCACCGCCAGGCCGTTGGTGTAGCGCAGGTCAACAAAGCGAATCGCCTGCCCAAGTTCCTGCAGCGATGCCTGTGACCGCAGGTAGCGCTCAACGCGCCGGTCAACCTGTTCACGACCCAGGATCAGCTGCACGCCGTCATCCAGGTCAACCGTCCAGGCGCCGCGCTCGTCGAGCATTACGGCCACCACCTGCCGCCCAATGCTGTCAAGCCGGCGCCGCAGCTTCTGCCAGCGTCTGAGCACTTCCTCGCTGCGGGCCTCCGGGCCGCCCAGCCTGGCCAGCCCCTGCATGGACTCGCTGCCGCTGACCTGGAACACCTCGCCCCGGTCGCTGAACAGCCCGGTTTCGTTCCAGCGCGCCACCGGCCGGTGCTCGACCACCGACACATGCAGCGCGTCCGGCCACTGCCGGCTAACCTCGGCGCTCATAACCCACGGCAGCCCCTCGATGCTTGAGCGCACCGCGTCCAGGTCCACGGCAAAAAAGCCGCGCCCGGACTCGCTGGCCACGGCCGCACGCACCTGGCTGGAGCTGGTGCGCTTGAGATCGCCTTCCACATCCAGCCAGCGTATTGGCCACTGCTCGCTGCCGATCAGCCCCGAGCGCAGCCACAGGCCGGCCAGCAGCAGGCTGCCAAAGAACACCAGGCTTGCCATCCACGCCGGCCTCATTGGCTCGCCTCCAGGCTGGTTTCCAGAATCTTCCACACCAGCTCGTCAAAGCTCATGCCTGCCGCCCCTGCGGCCATGGGCAGCAGCGACTGGTCGGTCATGCCCGGCGTGGTGTTTATTTCCAGCAGCCACGGCTGTCCCGACCTGTCCATCATCAAATCCACCCGGCCCCAGCCACTGGTTCCCAAAACCCTGAAGGCCCGGAGGCTCAATTCCGCCAGGCGGCTTTCAGTGGCCTCATCCAGCCCGCACGGCAGGTGGTAGCGGGTATCGTCCGATTCATACTTGGCCTGGTAGTCGTAAAATTCGCGCGCCGTCTCCAGGCGGATCAGGGGCAAGACCCGATCGCCCAAAATGCCTGCGGTGTACTCTGCGCCGTCCACCAGCGCCTCGACCAGCGCCTGCGAGCCATAAGCCAGCGCCCGGTCAATGGCTGCCGGCAGCTCGTCTGCGTCATCCACACGGCTCATGCCCAGGCTGGAACCTTCGGTGACCGGCTTGACAAAAAGCGGCAGCGCCAGCTTCTGCAAAATCCGTTCGGCATCAGCGCCGGCACCGGCCACTGCCCAATCGGGGGTTGGCAGGCCGCAGGCCCTGAACACGCGCTTGCTTTGCAGCTTGTTCATGCTCAGAGCCGAGGCGAGCACGCCCGAGCCGGTAACCGGCACGCCGTAAATGCTCAGTGCGCCCTGCAGCTGACCGTCTTCGCCGCCCGGACCGTGCAGCAGGTTGAACACCCGGTCGAAATGGCCGGCCGCCACCTGCTCCAGCAGGCGGTGCGCGCCGTCCACCAGGCTGTAGTCAATTCCCAGTCTGTCCATGGCCTGCGCCACGGCCTGTCCACCGCGCAGCGACACTTCACGCTCGCCGCTGTCGCCGCCAACCACCAGGGCCACCTGTCCAAACTTGCGCGGATCAGCTGTCATCACGCCGCCTCCTGGCCGTAGCGTTGCCTGAGCAGGGTTGCCAGACCGCCAAAATCACCGGCGCCCATCACCATCAAAAAATCACCGTCTTCGAGCAGCCCGGCCAGCCTGCCCGGCGCCTCTTCCACTCCACCGGCGCGCGCCAGCGGAATGTTTCGGCGGCGCTGCACCGCACGCGCCAGAAAATCGGAATCAATGCCGGGCAGAGGCTCTTCACCAGCCGGATAAATATCGGCCAGCAGCAGCGCATCGGCGCTGGCCAGCACGCGGGCAAAATCATCAAACTGGTCGCGGGTGCGCGTATAGCGATGCGGCTGAAAAGCCAGCACCAGGCGCCGATCGGGCCAGCCGGCCCTGACGGTCTCGACAATGGCCTCAAGCTCGGTCGGGTGATGCCCGTAATCTTCAAAGGCCAGCACCTGGCGGCCGTCCACATCAAGCAACCCGATTTCGGCAAAGCGCCGGCCAATGCCGCCAAATGCGTTAAGCCCGCGCACGATTGCAGCCGTGCCTATGCCCACCTCGCTGGCCACCGCCGCGGCCGCCAGCGCATTCAGAACGTTGTGCCGCCCGGGCAGCCCCATGCTCACCACATGGCCGGCACGGTCATTGGCCAGCTGCAGCGTAAAGGTGCTGCGCGCACCCTTTTGAACCACATCGGTTGCGCGCACGTCGGCCTGCTCGTCAAACCCGTAGGTCACCACCTGCCGGCCAATGTCCGGCAGCAGTTCGGCCACGTGCGCATCATCAAGGCACACCACGGCCACGCCAAAAAAGGGCAGATGGTGCAGAAAGGTCAAAAACGCTTTCTGCAGCTTGTCAAAGCTGCCCCGGTAGGCATCGAGATGATCGCGGTCGATATTGGTCACCACCGATATCACCGGCTGCAGCTTCAAAAACGAGCCGTCGGATTCGTCGGCCTCGGCCACCAGATAGCGCCCGCGGCCAAGGCGGGCCCCGCTGCCAAATGCATTGACCAGGCCGCCGACAATAAAGGTGGGATCCATGCCGCCTTCGGCCAGCAGGGTTGCAATCATGGAAGTTACCGTGGTCTTGCCGTGGCTGCCGGCCACGGCAATGCCCTGGCGAAACCGCATCAGCTCGCCCAGCATCTCGGCGCGCGCAATTACCGGAATGCGCCGCTGGCGCGCGGCCTCGATTTCAGGATTGCCGGCATCAACGGCCCCTGAAACCACCACCACGTCGGCTTCGCCCAGATTGTCTGCGGCGTGCCCGATGTGGATTTCGGCACCCAAACGCTCAAGCCGAACCACAGCCGGCGAACGGCGCAGGTCCGACCCGCTGACCTGGAAGTCAAGGTTGATGAGCACCTCGGCAATGCCCGACATGCCGGCACCGCCAATGCCCACCAGGTGAATATTGCGGGTGCGATGCATAAGGCTGATGGCCCGACGCTTGCGTATCATGCCGCCACCTCCAGACAGGCACGCGCAACCGCTGCCGCGCTGTCGCGCATTGACAGCGAGCGGGCCCTGCCGGCCATCTGCTCAAGCGTGTTTCTGTCCATGGCAGCCAGCTTTTCAGCCAGCCAGTCGGCATCAAAATCCCGCTCCCGCACCAGCCAGGCCGCACCGCTGCTTTCAAGATGGCGGGCGTTGCCGTACTGGTGGTCATCCACGGCATGCGGAAACGGCACCAGCAGGGCCGCCACGCCGGCTGCCTCGATTTCCGCCACTGTCAGCGCCCCGGAACGGCACAGGGCCACATCGCATTCGGCCCAGGCGCCGGCCATGTCTTCAATAAAGTCCACCACCCGGCCGTCGACCCCGGCGCGGCGATAGGACTGCCGGGTGAGCTCAAGCTCGCGCCCGGCCTGGTGGACAACCTCCACCTGTACGGAATCGGGCAGGCGGGCGAGCGCCTCGGGAACCACTTCGCCAAACCGGCGCGCGCCCAGGCTGCCGCCAATGACCAGCAGCCGCAGCGGCCCGTCGCGCCCGGCAAAGCGCGCCTGCGGAGCCGGCAACGCGGCAATGTCGGCGCGCACCGGATTGCCAACGTGTTCGGACTTTTTGAGCACGTCGGGAAACCCGGTCAGCACGCGTTTTGCCAGCGGCCTGAGCAGGCGATTGGTCAGCCCGGCCACGGCATTTTGTTCATGTATGACCAGCGGAATGCGCAGCGAGCGGGCCGCCAGCCCGCCGGGGCCGGCCACGTAGCCACCCATGCTCAGCACGCACAGCGGGCGGTTTTTGCCGATCAGCCGGCGCGCCTGCAGGGTGGCCTTAAGCACCCGCCAGGGCGCCATCAGCCAGCCGGCCGCGCCACGACCGCGCAGGCCTTTTATGGCAATACTTTCCAGCCTGTAGCCGGCCTTGCCGACCAGCCTGTTCTCCATGCCTTCGGGCGTGCCCAGCCAGCTCACCTCCACGCCCATGCGGCGCAGCTCGTCGGCCACCGCCAGGCCCGGAAAAATATGACCGCCGGTACCGGCCGCCATGATCATGACGTGCCTGCGGCTCATGTTTCCCAACTCCTGCGCCGGCGCGGCTGGCGCAGTGCGGCCACGCCCAGCTCCCACTGAATGCGCAGCACGATGCCTATGGCCAGAATCGTCATGGCCATGCTGCTGCCGCCGGCTGAAATGAGCGGCAGGGGCAGGCCGTTGGTGGGCAGCATGCCCAGATTCACGCCCATGCTCACCAGCGCCTGCAGCCCAAGCCACAGAGCCACGCCCCAGCACACAAACGCGGCAAACGGCCGCTGCTGGCGCTGCGCCCGAATGCCCACCGCGAACATGCGCGCGATGAGCAGCACAAACATGGCCAGCACGGCAACAATGCCCACCAGGCCCAGCTCTTCGGCCAGCACGGCAAAAATGAAGTCCGTATGCGCCTCGGGCAGGTAGTACAGCTTTTGCACGCTGGCGCCCAGGCCCACGCCTCCGATCTGCCCGCGGCCAACCGCGATCAAGGCCTGGATCAGCTGAAAGCCGTTGTTGTACGGGTCGGCCCAGGGATCGACAAAGGTCAGCACGCGCTCGAACCTGTAGGGCTCCAGCGCAGCAAATGTAAGCAGCGGCAGGCTGCCCAGCCCAAGCACAAACAGGTGCTTCCAGGCAGCGCCCGCCAGCCACACCATGCCGCCGGCGATGGCTGCCAGCACCATGGCCGAGCCCATGTCCGGATGCTTGAGCACAATGCCGGCCAGCAGGCCCACCAGAAGCAGGGGCTTGAGCGTTTCCGCAAAGCGGGCGCTTTGGAAGGCGGTGCGTCGCGCCAGATAGGCGGCCATGAAAAGGATCACCAAAAGCTTGACGGGTTCGACCACCTGCAGACGCACCACGCCTATGTCTATCCAGCGCACGGCGCCGTTGACCTTGTGGCCCAGACCCGGCACAAAAGGCAGCAGCAACAGCACCACAGCGCCCGGAAAAGCCAGGTTTGACAGGCGCTTGATGTGTGCAATGGAAACAAAGCGCAAGCTGGCCGCCAGCCCAAGACCCACCCCGATGTAGAACAGGTGCCTGACCAGATAATGCCAGCGCGACAGCGAATAGCTTTCGGCCACAACCATGGATGTGGACGTCACCATGACAATGCCCAGGGCCAGCAGGCCGGCGGTGGCCAGAACAATGCCCTGGTCCAGCCCCACGGCC
>DATGSU010000226.1:0-11061 GCA_035302305.1 Wenzhouxiangella sp.
GGCCGGGCAGCGCAAGGTGGTGCTGTCCAGCGCCGTGGCCGAGTCCAGCCTGACCATAGAAGGCATTCGCGTTGTCGTTGACGCCGGGCTGCAGCGGCGCGCGCATTTTGACCCCAACAGCGGCATGACGCGCCTGATCACGCAGCGCGTGTCAAAGGCATCGGCCGAGCAGCGGCGCGGCCGGGCCGGAAGAACCGCGCCCGGCATTTGCTACCGGCTGATGAGCAGCGCGGAATATGACCGTCTGCGTCCGCAGACTGCGCCCGAAATTCTGTCGGCCGACCTGGCGCCGGCGGTGCTGGAGCTGGCCAACTGGGGCGTTTCCAGGCCAAGCGACCTGACCTGGCTGGACCCGCCGCCCGCAGCCGCCTGGCAGCAATCGGTTGATCTGCTTGCGCGGCTGGGTGCACTGGGGCCGCGCGGACAAATCACCGCCCACGGCCGCGCCATGCTGGCCACCGGCCTGCACCCGCGCCTTGCCCACATGGTGCTGCGCGGCCGCGAGCTGGGGCTGGCGCACACCGCCGCCCGCCTGGCCGGCCTGCTTCAGGAACGCAAC
This sequence comes from Wenzhouxiangella sp., assembly GCA_035302305.1. Lineage (GTDB taxonomy): Bacteria > Pseudomonadota > Gammaproteobacteria > Xanthomonadales > Wenzhouxiangellaceae > Wenzhouxiangella. The sequence continues at coordinate 560 of DATGSU010000226.1, forward strand.
GTCGGGCGCTTTGACGGCGTTGACATCAACCTGCGCCTGCAGCACCTGCGCCACAGCCGCGCGCGCGGCGGGCCGGCCGGGCGCGCCCTGCAAACGGCGCGCCAGCTGGCGGCCGGGGCTAAAGACCGGCTGGCCACGCCCAACCCGGCCGGGCGGCTGCTGGCCCTGGCGTGGCCCGACCGCATTGGCCAGGCGCGCGGGCAGCGCGGCCACTTCAGGCTGGCCAACGGTCGCGGTGCGTTTGTGGACGAGGCCGACCCGCTGGCCGGCGAGCGCTGGCTGGTGGCCTGCGAGCTGGACGGGCAGGCGCGCCAGGCGCGCATTTTTCTGGCCGCCGCCATAAGCCGCGCAGAGCTGGAAGAAGACCATGCCGGGCGCATGGAAATTGTTGAGCAAGCCGGCTGGGACGACGCGCGCGGCACCGTGACGGTGCGCCGCCAGCGCCGCCTGGACGCGCTGGTGCTTGATGACGCCGACGGCGGGCCGGCGGACGACGACGCCATTCAGGCCGGGCTGCTGGCCGCCGTGCGCCACAAGGGACTGGCGGCCCTGCCGTGGACGAACGCCGCGCGCCAGTGGCAGGCCCGGGTTGAACTGCTGCGCAGCCGCTGGCCCGATGATTGGCCCGCCGTTGACGACGACGCGCTGCGGCAAACGCTGGACGAATGGCTGCCGCCCTGGCTGACGGGCTGCAGGCGCTGGGCCGACGTGGAAAAGCTGGACATGCAGGCCGTGCTCAATTCTCTTGTCAGCCACGAACAGCGGCAGCGGCTCGGACAGCTGGCACCAGCGCATCTTGAGCTGCCCGACGGGCGGCGCCGGCGCCTCGATTACTGCAACGACACCCCGCCGGTGCTGGCCGTCAGGGTGCAGGCCCTGTTTGGCAGCCGCAGCACCCCGGCCATAGCCGGCGGCAAAATTCCCGTAACCCTGCACCTGCTGTCGCCGGCCCGGCGGCCGCTGGCCATTACCGCCGACCTGGCCAGCTTTTGGCAAAACGCCTGGCCCGAGGTGCGCAAGGACATGCGCGGGCGCTATCCCAAGCACAGCTGGCCCGAAGATCCGCTTAAAAACACGCCCCGCAAGCGGTGAGGCTACAATGTGCATCCGGAAACCCGGCCAGACTGACACATTGCCCGGACTTTTTCCGTTTGACAATACACAACCGGCCGGACCTGCGGCCATCAATCAACATGAACCGGAGAAAAACGATGACCCGTCTGTTTGCTGCTGTCATGATTCTGACCGCCGCCGCTGTTGCCGTGGCCGATGAAACCCCCAACATCAACCCGGGCCTGTGGAAGCACGACACCACCATGACCTTTATGGGTGATTTTCCCATTCCCGACCAGAAACAGTCCGAAGAGCAGTGCGTGACTGCAGAAGAAATCGCCAAGGGCGGCAATTTTCTTGATGATGTAGGCGAGGAATGCGCTATCTCCCGCCAGGAAATTCACCGCGACGGCATGATCCTGGCCATGACCTGCGCGCAGCAGGGCATGCAGGTGTCCATGATCGCCGACATGAACTTCAACGGCGACCAGGTGGACGGCATGATCAACAGCGAGATGGAAACGCCCATGGGCCCCATGCAGGCCAGAATAGAGATTTCGGGCCAGCGCGTCGGCGACTGCGACTGAAGTCTGTCCACCCTGCAATCTTGCTGAAAAGCCGGGCGCTGCCCCGGCTTTTTTTATTGCTCCGCAAGGCTGCGGCTCAGTCGTCTCCGAACAGCGCGCGTATGCCGTCGGCTTCGGCCAGGCCGTCGCGAAAGCCCAGCTCCATCAGCTCGCGGCAAAACTCGGCCTCAAACAGCAAATAGCTGGGCAGCCGGCCCCGCTTGCGGGCGCCCACGCCCCTGAGCAGGGCGCGCACGCTGGCTGGCACCCGATGGGCGTGCCGGGCGGCAATGTCGCGCACGTCTTCCGACGGGTGAATGGCCAGGGTCTCTATATGACGCAGCCCCGTTTTTTCACGCTCGGGCGGCGACATCTGGCGCAGCGCCCGGTTGATGCGTCGCAGCCTGTCCAGGTCGTTGGTCAGGTAGTCCATGAAGATGACGTCCAGCAAATAGGCGCCGATATCGCCCAGGGACGGATATTGCACCCGCTTGTCGGGTTCGGGGTCGGGGCGCAGGTCGCGCGTGCCTATAATCAGCATGCGGTCGGCGCCCATGTGGATGGCCGGCCGCAGCGGCGTGGTCTGGCGCATGCCGCCGTCGCCGAAATATTCATGCCCTATGCGCGCGGCCGGAAACAGCAGCGGCAGGGCGGCGCTGCCCAAAAGATGGCGGGTTGTGATTTGCGCCGGGCGCCCGACGTGCTTGCCGTCCAGCCAGCCGGTCACCGCATCGGCCGCCTGAAAAAAAGTCACGGCACGCGCGGTGGTATAGCCCGATGCGGTGATCATCAGCGCCTGCAGCGCGCCGCTGTCTATGGCCTGCCCTATGCCGCCAAACTGCAGTTCGCGGTCGAGCAGCCGGCCCAGCGGGCTGTTGTCGAGCAGCGAGCGCGGGTTGCCCACGCCCAGGCCGCCCAAGGTAAGCGCGGCCAGCCAGTGCAGGCCGCGCCCGGCAATGTGCAGCCAGCCGGTGCGGTAAATATCGCGGCAGCGCATATGGCCCCAAAAATGCTCGAGGCGGCTCTGCCCGTGAGAAAAATTGCCGGCGTGGCTGGCCATGACCGCCGCGTTGATGGCGCCGGCCGATGTGCCGGTAATGACCGGAAACGGCGCCTGGCGTTCGGGCAGCACCCGGGCCACGGCCTTGAGCACGCCCACCTGATAGGCGGCGCGGGCGCCGCCGCCGGGCAGCACCAGGGCGGCGGTTGGCGCAGTTTCCTGTCGCCGCATGCCTGCACGATCGCTCATCCGTCTCTTAAAACAATGGCATCGTGGCCGTTTTCCTGCAGCCGGCGGCGCGCGCCATCGGCCTCGCGGGCGCTGTCATAGGGCCCCACCCTGACGCGGTGCCAGGTGTCGCCGTCGACCGTCACCGACTGGGTGCGGGCATCCAGCCCCAGCAGGATCAGCTGTGCGCGCAGCCCGTCGGCATCGCTTTCATCTCGAAATGAGCCGGCCTGCAGCACATAGGGCCCCTGGCTGGCGGCCTGGTCGCTGCGCTCGCGGGCGCGCTTGGCAATTTCCTCGCGCGGCACCACCACTTCGCGTTCCGGAAGAACGGTAAAGAAATCATAGGCGCGGCCGGCCTTTTCCGCCGGCTGCTCGGCAATGGGGGGCTCGTCACGGCCCGAGGGTGCGGCCGGGGGCTGCTCGCCCGGAGCACCGGGCAGCCAGCCGGCCAGCCAGGCAAGGGTGGCCAGCACAAGGCCGCATATCAGGCCCGCTCCAAAGCTCAGAAAGCTGCCCGACGCCGCCGATCCGCGGCGCTTTTTCGCCTGTCTTCTGCGCGTCATTACATTTCCTCCGGGGCGCTGACGCCGACAAGGGCCAGGCCGTTGCGCAGAACCTGCCCAACGGCCGCAGCCAGGCTGAGGCGCGCATGGCGCAGGTCTTCATCGTCAACCAGAAACCTGGACGCGTTGTACCAGGTGTGAAAAGCGGACGCCAGCGAGTGCAGGTAGTGAGCCACGGAATGCACCGCGCGCTGGCGGGCGGCGCTTTTGATCAGGTCGGGATAGCGTCCGACAAGGCGCAGCAGGTCCTGCTCATGGTCGCTGTCGAGCCGCTCCGACGCCTTTTCGCCGATTTCCCGGCTGTGGCGCAGGCCGCGGCCGTCAAGCTCGCGAAAAACACTGGCAATGCGCGCATGGGCATACTGAATGTAGTACACGGGGTTGTCGTTGGCCTGCGACCGGGCCAGGTCCAGGTCAAAATCCAGATGCTGGTCGTGCGAGCGCATGACGTAAAAATAGCGGGCGGCGTCGTTGCCCACCTCCTCGCGCAGCTGGCGCAGGGTGACAAAGCTGCCCGAGCGGGTTGACATCGGCAGCTTTTCGCCACCCCGATACAGGGCGGCAAACTGCACCAGCTGAAACTCCAGGCGCTCGGCGTCCTCGCCCAGGCCGCGGGCGGCGGCCTTCAGCCGCGGAATATAGCCGTGGTGGTCGGCCCCGAAAATGTACAGCGACTGGCCGCTGCAGCGCTCCAGCTTGTCGAGCAGATAGGCGACATCGGAGGCAAAGTAGGTGCTGCGGCCGTTGTCCCTGACCAGCACCCTGTCCTTGTCGTCGCCCAGTTCGGTGGCCCTGAACCAGCGCGCGCCGTCTCTCAATTCCACCCAGCCGTTGTCGTCAAGCCGCTCAATGGCATTTTTCAGCGCCCCCGACTCGTCCAGGCTGCGCTCGGAAAACCAGCGGTCGTAGCGAACGCCGAATGCTTCCAGATCAGCCCTGATTTCAGCAGTCATGGCGGCGAGCGCAAGCTCGAAGCAGTGCCGGTAGCCGTCGCTGCCAAGCAGGCTGCGGGCCCGCTCAATCAGCGCATCAAGATGCCGGTCGGCGTCCCCTTCGGGGCTGTCCGGCGGCAGGCCGTCGGCAACGGTCAGCGCGGCATGACGCAGCTCATCGCCGCTGTCCTGGCGCAGCTGGCGCGCTATGTCGTAAACATAGTCGCCGCGGTAGCCGCCGGCCGGGAAATCCACCGGCTCGCCGCACAGTTCCAGATAGCGCAGCCACACCGACAGCGCCAGAATGTCCATCTGGCGGCCGTGGTCATTGACATAGTATTCGCGCTCGACGCGGTGACCGGCGGCCTCCATAATGGCGGCCAGGCTGGCGCCGTAGGCTGCGCCGCGCCCGTGGCCCACGTGCAGCGGCCCGGTCGGGTTGGCGCTGACAAACTCAAGCAGCACGTCCTCCCGGCTGCCCGGCTCGCCCCGCCCGTAATCATCGGCCTGTTCCAGAACAGCGCGCAGCACCATGCGGAAATGATGATCGCTGGCAAAAAAATTGAGAAAGCCGGGGCCGGCAATTTCCACCTTTTTCACGCGCCGCGATTCCGGCAGGCGCTCGGCAATCATGGCTGCAATATCACGCGGCGACCGACCGGCCGGGCCGGCCAGAATCATGGCGATATTGCTTGCGTAATCGCCGTGGCTGCGATCGCGGGCATATTCAATCCTGATCTTCTCCTCTATTCCGTCGGGCAGGGAAAGTCCGCCCTCGCGCTGCAAATAGCCGAGACTTTGGGCGATCAGTTCTTTGATGTGTGCACGCATTTTTTGCCAACCAGCGGTAACAACAGGTATTGTAACGATGTGCCGGCGCATTGTGACTGAAAGCTTATCCACAGAGCCTGTGGATAACTTTGTGAACAACTTTGGAACAAGGCGCTGCAACGCCCCTTGCCAAGCCGGAACGCCCAAATTGGACAATTGTTATACACACGAACAAATGACCAACAATCAACGAGTTACAGCCGTCATGCGGAAAACAACAAGCCAAAACCGACTTAACTCATTGTTTCCCCATCAACCGGCCAGCCATGTGCATAACATGAAAGAGACGGCAGCGTGAGCGCCCGTATCCGTCGCTGGGGCGACACCCTGCCGTCTTTGGGTTCCAGAGTCTGGATAGACGCTTCAGCCGTTGTAATCGGCCAGGTTGAGCTGGGCGATGATGTTTCCGTCTGGCCGGGGGCCGTGGTGCGCGGCGACGTCAATCATATTCGCATTGGTGCCCGCAGCAGCCTGCAGGACAACTGCGTGGCCCACGTGACCCACGACGGGCCGTATACGCCCGGGGGCCTGCCGCTGGTGGTCGGCGCGGATGTCACCGTCGGCCACGGAGCCATTCTGCACGCCTGCACCATAGGCAACCGCTGCCTGATTGGCATGGGGGCGCTGGTGCTCGACGGGGCCGTGATCGAGGATGACGTGCTGCTCGCGGCCGGCAGCCTGGTCAGCCCCGGCAAGCGCCTGCGCTCGGGCCATCTTTATCGCGGCCAGCCGGCGCGCCGCGCCCGCGAGCTTTCCGAAGATGAAATCGCCATGCTGCGCTACTCGGCCGGCCACTACGTCAGGCTCAAGGACAAATACCGTCTGCAACAGGGGGACAGCAAATGAGTGATATTCCGGTCATTGCCGTTGGTGGCGCCAACATGCCGGCGCTGGGGTTCGGGACGTTTGAGCTTACGGAGTCGACCATCAATGAAATTCTGCCGCGCGCAATAGACCTGGGCTATCGCCATATTGACACCGCCCAGATCTACAGAAACGAAGCGGCGGTTGGCCAATGTATCGCCCGGTCCGGAATTCCGCGCCGGGATTTTTTTCTGACCACCAAGGTGTGGGTGGATCACTACGAGCCCGAGGCGTTTATGGATTCAGTCAGGCGCAGTCTCGACCGGCTGAAGACAGACCACGTCGATTTGCTGCTGCTGCACTGGCCAAAATTTTCGGGACACGGCATGAACCCCACCCTGGAGGCGCTCATGCGCGCGCGGCGCGACGGGCTGACCCGGCACATCGGGCTGAGCAACTTCAATATTGACCAGACCGAACAGGCCGTGGCCTTTTGCGGCGACGGCCAGCTGACCACCAGCCAGGTTGAATACCACATCTATCTTGGGCAAAACCGGCTGCGCCGCGTGCTGGCGCGCAACAACCTTATTTTGACCGCCTACATGCCGCTGGCCCGTGCGCTGACCGTCAACGAGCCCGTGCTGTGGGACATCGGCGACCAGTACAACAAGACGGCGGCCCAGGTGGCGCTGCGCTGGCTGGTCGAACAGGATCGCGTGGCGGCCATTCCGTCCACCTCCAACCCGCACCACGCGGCCGCCAATCTGGCCATTTTCGACTTTCAGCTCAGCGACGCGGACCGGCAGCGCATTGCCGGCCTGGACAAGCAGCGCCGGCTGTGCAAGCCCGAGGGACTGGCGCCCGAATGGGACGATTGACGCGCCCGGCCCCGACCGTGCGGGTCAATCCCTGCCGCCGCTGCCGCCACGTTCAAGCTGCTCAAGAAACGGCTTTACAAACTCCATGGGCAGCGGGAACACCACCGTGCTGTTCTGCTCGGCACCGATCTCGACCAGGGTCTGCAAATAGCGCAGCTGCAGCGCACCCGGCGCCTCGGCCAGCTTTTCGGCCGCCTCCACCAGCTTTTCCGACGCCTGCTGCTCGCCGGCTGCGTGAATGACCTTGGCGCGGCGCTGCCTTTCGGCTTCAGCCTGCCGGGCAATGGCCCTGATCATGGATTCATCCAGGTCGACATGCTTGATTTCAACGTTGTTGACCTTGATGCCCCAGCCGTCGGTCTGGCGGTCGAGAATGTGCTGAATGTCCTCATTGAGCTTGTCGCGCTCGGCCAGCATCTCGTCCAGCTCGTGCTTGCCCAGCACCGATCTGAGCGTGGTTTGCGCCAGCTGGCTGGTGGCATCCATGTAGCGCTCGACGTTGATGATGGCCTTTTCCGGGTCAACCACGCGGTAATACACCACGGCGTTGACCTTGACCGACACGTTGTCAAATGAAATGACGTCCTGGGTGGGCACATCAAGCACCACCACGCGCAAGTCAACCTTGACCACCTGCTGGATAACCGGAATGACCAGGATCAGCCCCGGCCCCTTGACCTTGTCAAAGCGCCCCAGCGTGAAAATGACCCCGCGCTCGTATTCGCGCAGAATTTTTATGGTGTTGAACAGCAGGGCCAGCAAAAACACCAGCCCGAACCCGAAAAAGGTGAACATTTCGGCACTCATCATTCTTCTCCTTTAGGTTTGCCGGCCGGCCTGACGGTAAGAAACAGCCCTTCGGCCTTCAGTACTTCAACGGTCTGGCCGGCGGCAATGGGCTCGTCCGACCGGGCGCTCCAGTCCTCGCCCTCGATATAAACCCGCCCTTTTCCGTTTGCAAAGTCATCAACCGCTTCCGCCAGCCTGCCGTCCAGCGTTTCACGGCCGGTGTAAACGGGGCGCCGCCAGGCCCGCGCGGCCAGATAGACAATGGCAAAAAATATCAGCGCCGCAGCCAGCGCCATGGCGGCAATCAGCCCGGTGTTGATGCCCATGCCGGGTACGTCGCTGTCAACCAGTATGATGGATCCTATGACCACTGACACCACGCCTCCTATTCCGAGTATGCCCACCGACGGCACAAACAGCTCGACCACAATCAGCGCAAAGCCCAGCAGAATCAGCAGCAGCCCGGCATAGTTGATGGGCAGAATCTGGAAGGCGTACAGCGCCAGCAGCAGGCAGATGCCTCCAATGATGCCCGGCACCAGTGCGCCGGGGTTGTAGCCTTCAAGCAAAAGCCCGTATATGCCGACCATCAGCAGTATATAGGCCAGGGTCGGGTTTGAAACAACGCTCAAAAACCGGTTGCGCCAGTCGGGCTTCAGCTCTTTTATCGCCACGTCGGCCGTATCCAGCGCCCGGCTGCCCGCAGCCATGGACACTTCCCGTCCGTCAATGGATTCAAGCAGCTCTTCAATGCCGTCGGCCACAAGATCGATAACCTTCATGTCCAGCGCGCGGCTGGCACTCAGGCTCACCGACTCGCGCACGGCCCGCTCGGCCCAGTCGGCGTTGCGGTCGTGGCGCAGGGCCAGCCCGCGGATATAGGCCACCGCGTCCTCCACGGCCTTGCGGCTGCCGGCGTCCTGCGGTGCGCTGTCCTGCTTGTCGTCCTCATCGTCCTTGCTGTCGCCCGGCAGCGGAGACCCACCGCCAATCTGTACCGGCGTGGCCGCACCCAGGTTGGTGGCCGGCGCCATGGCCGCCACGTGGCTGGCATAGAGAATATAAGTGCCGGCGCTGGCCGCGCGCGCCCCGGACGGCCCCACCCAGCCGGCCACCGGCACGTCGCTGGCCAGAATTGCCTTGATGATGTCGCGCATGGAAGCATCCAGCCCGCCCGGCGTATCCATGCGCAGGATAACCAGGTTCACCTGCTCGTCATTGGCGCGCTCAAGGCCGCGCACCACGTAATCACGCGTGGCCGGGCCTATGGGGCCGTCTATCTCCAGCAGATAGGCGCTTTTGCCCGCAGCGGAGCTCCCGTTGTCGCCGGCACCGCCCGCCGGGGTCTGGGCAACAGCGGCGGCTGAAAACAGCACAAACAACAGCGCTGCCGCCTGCCACAGCCGCAACCGCGCGCGACCTGTCAAAGGGTTCATGATCGTTTCCACATTGATTCCAGAGTAGATCTTTCCGCCGGCCGGCGCAAGACGGTTCGCTTTTAATCCGTGCCGGTCGTCCCCACCTTGTAGAGCTGAACTTATTTCAAGGAATTTCCATGAGTGAACAACCCAGTCTGCGCGAGCAGCTCAAGCTTGACGGCGACGCCCTGTACCGCGAGGAAAACTTCAGCGATCGCCGCACCGGCAGCATTCAGCGCCTGGTGCCCGTCACCGCCGAGGGTGATCAGGACCCCGACCGCGCGGTTCGCTATGTGGGCCAGACCCAGGTCATGAGCCCGGCCGGCGCGCTGCCCATTACCTTCGAGCTCGAGGTTGAATCCCTGGCTGCGGCCATTGATGCCTTCCCGGAAGCCGCCGAAAAGGCGGTTGAAGAAACCATCGAGGAAATCAAGCGCCTGCAGCGCGAACAGCAGTCATCCATCGTAGTGCCCGGACAGGGCGGCGGCGGCATGCAGGGCGGCCCCGGCGGGCCCGGAAACATCCAGCTTTAACCCAAAGCTGAACCTCCGCATCTGACACCGGCTTTACCCAACAGCCCTGTCAGGGTTTGATCAAACCCAATAAAAAGCCCGGCCTGTGGCCGGGCTTTTCCGTTTCCTTTTAAGTTCCGAAGCTTACTGCTCGAAGCGGTCGTGGAAGATCCCGTCGCCCAGCACTTCAAGCAGGTACGGAATTTCGATCAGCGGATTCTCGAGGTCGTCGCTAACGAGGCAGATCAGCGCCTCGTACACGCCCGGCTCAAGGCCCTCAGCATCGACATTGACGTCCACTTCAGCGCTGTCTCCTGCATCTGTTGTGCCCTCATCAGGATCAACGCTCAGCCAGTCGGCAGGCTCTGGGCTTTCACAGCCATCGGTGCTGCTGTACAGACCCCAGCCCAGCTCAGCTGCACCGCTGTTGCTTATAACAAGCTCGTCGGTGTGAGCAGTGCCGTCATTGGGTCCAAGCGTCAGCGAGAAGCTGGCCGGGGAAACATCGGCACAGCCAGCGTCCAGCTCCAGTTCGAAGGAAAGCGTCGTGGCTTCGCCCGCATCAACGTTCACGCCGTTCTGACTGGCGGGGAAATGCCCGTCAAAACTGACGCTGACGTCAACAGGTGCTTCGGCACTGTCGATATACATGCTGAAGTAGCCGCTCTCGTCAGTGACTGTTGTCCAGGTTGTTGACTTGTCGGCAATTACCACTTCAGCGCCGGCCGCGGGCTCGCTGTTGCTTGAGCAATGGCCAAGACTGTCTACCTGGCCCTCCACAACGCCCCATGTGTCTGGCACTTCAACGGTCACATTCACCGGCACGCTAATGTACTGTGCATTCGACTCGTCCGTGATGATGCACACATCTGCCTGGTATTCCCCGGGCTGCATGCCTGCAGTATCAACATCAACCGTTATGGTT
>DATGSU010000227.1:0-3774 GCA_035302305.1 Wenzhouxiangella sp.
GCGCTGGCCTTCATCAACGGGTGCCGGCAGGCCCTGCATGTTGACCGTCTGGTAGCTGTATCCGCAGGCCATGTTGCCCACGCCGCGCCGCAGGTAGGCAGACGCATAGCCGGCGGCCACCGAGCGCCACACATCAAAGGCGGTGGTGGTAGCTGCCGTGGCAATGACGTTGTCGCTCCAGCCGCTGTTGTTGAGCCTTGACAGGGCTTCTTCAGCCTGCTGTTCGGCGCCGTCCGAATCCAGCAGCCCGGTATCGTGCAGGCGCTGGCAGCGAGCTGCCCAGGCGGGCGGTACAGCGCCGGCTGCGCGCGCAAAAGGGGTGTCATCAAATTGAGGATGGGCCAGGGCGCAGGGCATCAGCAGCGCGGCTTCGGTCACATAGTCATACAGGGCGCGCCCGCTTCCGGCCAGGTGGACGTTGGGCTCAACCGCCACGACCGCGTCAATCAGACCGGCCTTGTCCAGGCCGGCGGCCTGCAGAACGGCGCCGCCGCCGTTGGACAGGCCGGTGGCAATGATGCGGGTATTGTCGGGCTCAAAGGGAGGGGCATCGGGCAGGGCGTCGTTGAGCATGTCCAGCCCGAGTTGAATGGCGGCCAGCACGTGACGGCCCCAGTCGGCTTCGGGGTGGTCGCCCGAATGGACGTGCTTGACGGCAATGCCGGCATCATCGCTCGCAGTGTTTCCGGGGTCGAACTCAAGTCGGGCCTCGCCCCGTTTTGCGCGCCGCCCGTCCGGCGTGGTTCCGGTGTTGTCGGCAGTATCAAAATATCCCGAGCCTGTGCCCTTGTCGGTGTAGACCACTGCGCAGCCGCGCGGCAGGCCAAAGGCACCGCCCAGCGCAATGGCGCCATAAATGCCCCTTGATCCGGAAGATGGAGCAACAACCAGGCAGCGCTTTTCGGCATCGAAGCTGTCGGGGACCTGCAGCAGGACCTGGAATGGCGAACCGGCTTTGGGCAGGCGAACCAGTGCGCTGAGCTCGCGCCCGGGCACATGCGGTATGTGGCCGTATTCTTCGCCGTAGCCGCCGCGTGCGCCAAGGTCGGCAATGCCCAGCCAGCTTGCCTGGATTGCCCGCCGGCGCAGTTCATGGACTGTTGGTTCCCCAGGATGGGAAATGGCGGATGGCCCGGCGGTGAGGCCGGCCAGGCCAAGGCCGGCGCTGAGCAGGTCATCGTCGTTGCGGTGTTCGGTTATGCGAACGTCGCCGATCTGTTCAACCGCGGGTGGCTGGTTGTGTGTGCGAGACGTGGCGCAGCCGGCCAGCACCATTGCCGCCAGTAGGCCTGCCAGGAATTTGAAGGAGGTTTTGGTCATCATGCCTGAACTCTATCGCATGCGCTGCAGGTTTCCATACAACCAAAGTACAGCAGAGCAGCCAGTGACAGGGCGTTATGCTGGATCCGGGCCTTACACGGAAAGATGCCATGTCTTCAATACTAGTGACCGGCGCAGGAAGCGGCATAGGTGCCGGCATTGCCAAAGGGCTGGCCGCGAGCGGACACGAGCTGATTGTCACCGATCTTGATCCGGATGCAGCGCGCGGAATTGCCGAGCAGATTGTCTCGGACGGGGGGCAGGCGCAGGCCATGGCGCTTGATGTCACCAGCGACAGCAGCGTCGCTGACCTGGTCAGCCAGCTTGAAGCGCCCGTTGATGTGCTGGTCAACAATGCCGGGCTCCAGCACGTCGCTGCGCTGGAGGATTTCCCGCCGGAAAAGTGGCAGCAGCTGATTGATGTCATGCTGGTGGGGGTTGCGAAACTGACGCGGGCGCTTTTGCCCGGCATGCGTGGGCAGGGACACGGCCGCATCATCAACATCGGCTCCATTCACTCGCTGGTGGCCTCGCGCTACAAGAGCGCATATGTGGCCGCCAAGCACGGGCTGCTCGGTTTTTCCAAGGTGCTGGCCCTGGAAACGGCCGACACCGACATCACCATCAATACCATCTGCCCCACCTACGTGCGCACGCCGCTGGTGGACAGGCAAATAGCCGCCCAGGCCAGAACCAACAACATCAGCGAAGATGAGGTGGTGGATGAGATCATGCTCAAGCCCATGCCCAAGGGCGTTTTTATCAGCATGGAGGAGCTGGCCGGCATTGCCGCCTTTCTGATGTCGCCCGCAGCGCGCAACATCACCGGGCAGACCATCGTGGTGGACGGCGGCTGGACGGTGCAATAGCGCCGCTCCAGTCGCGGCGCAACAATTGCCTGCTGTCGCTGCGCATCGTCTTATTTGACATCGATGCCGGCGGACAGGAGAATCCTGTCATTTGCGCGCCGGCTGCGTGGCGCGCGCTACAGGGAGAAAATCGATGGATGTTGTCGATCAGCTTCTGAGCCAGATCAGCAGCTTTGTGTGGGGGCCGTTTCTGCTGATTCCGCTGCTGCTGGGCGCCGGTCTTTATTTGACCGTGCGCCTGGGCGGCATGCAGTTCTTCAAGCTTGGTGCAGCGCTGCGCCTGGGGCTGCTCAAGCGCCGCGATCCGGACTGCTCCGGGGATGTCTCCCAGTATCAGGCGCTGACCACTGCGCTGGCGGCCACTGTGGGCACCGGCAATATTGTCGGCGTGGCCACGGCTATTGCCATTGGCGGGCCGGGCGCGCTGTTCTGGATGTGGGTGACCGGTCTGGTGGGCATGGCGACCAAGTATTCCGAAGCCTTTCTGGCGGTGCGTTTTCGCGGCACCGATTCGGCGGGCGAAAAGTCCGGCGGCCCGCAGTATTACCTGGAGCGCGGCATCAAGGGCCCGCTGGGCAAGGTGCTGGGCATTTCGTTTGCGGTGTTTACCGTCATTGCCTGCTTTGGCATCGGCAACCTGACCCAGGCCAACGCCATTTCCGCCAACGTGGCCAACAGCTGGTCGGTGTCCACCTGGGTGACAGGCCTGATTACCGCCGTGCTGGCCATGACTGTGCTGGTGGGCGGCATCAAGTCCATCGGGCGGGTCACGGCGGCACTGGTGCCCATCATGATCCTGTTTTATTGCCTGGGAGGCATTTACATCCTGCTGGTCAATGCGGCCGATGTGCCGGCCGCCTTGGGCATGATATTCAGCGACGCCTTTACCGGCACGTCGGCGGTGGGCGGTTTTGCCGGCTCGGCCATCATCATCGTCATCCAGTTCGGCGTGGCGCGCGGGCTGTTTTCAAACGAATCGGGCCTGGGGTCGGCCGCCATGGCCGCCGCGGCAGCGCAAACCGCCCATCCGGTCAGGCAGGGTTTGGTGTCGATGACGCAAACGTTCATAGACACCATTATCGTGGTCAGTTTTACCGGCCTGGTCATTATTACCACCGGCAGCTGGTATGCAACTGATCCGGCCACCGGCGAGCAGCTCAGCGCCGCGCTGATGACCGCCCAGGCCTTCAGCCACGGCCTGCCGGGGCAGTGGGGCAATCACCTGGTCACGGTGGCGCTCATACTGTTTGCCTTTTCCACCATTCTGGGCTGGTGCTATTACGGTGGACGCAACGTCGAGCGGCTGTTCGGACGGACCTGGGTCATGCCCTACCGGGTTGTTTTTTCGCTGGTGGTGTTTGTGGGTGCCATTGCCGAACTCCAGACCATCTGGACGCTGTCCGACATCATGAACGGACTCATGGCCCTGCCCAACCTGATTGGCCTGCTGCTGCTGTCGGGGCTGATTGTGCGCGAGACGCGCCATTACCTGCGCCATGATCCGATGCTGGAGGCCGACAAGGCCACCATTGAGGCATTCATGGCTGATCAGCCGGGGTGGGACGAGTGGAAGGCCGGGGATGAA
>DATGSU010000228.1:0-3780 GCA_035302305.1 Wenzhouxiangella sp.
GCGCCGCGGCCAGCACAACAGCAGCAAGCAGCCTGGGCATGGAAATCATGACGAGGTCACCGGTACAACCGTAAACACCACTTCGAGCTCCGGCTCGGCGGTGCCTTCCAGCTCAAGAGTCACCGGCACCTCATCGCCCACCTCAAGCGCCTGTTTTGCATCCATGAGCATAAGATGCAGGCCGCCCGGCTCGAAACTGACCACATCACCCGGCGCCAGCATGACGCCACCATGCTGGTGCTCCATTTTGGAGCTGCCGTCCTCTACCACCGTGCGGTGGATCATGATCTCGCCAAACGCCGGCGACCGGGCACCGGTCAGCTGCACGCTGTTGCGGCTTCTGTTGCGCATTTCAAAATAGCCGGCCATGGGCGCATTGGCAGGCGTCAGGCGAACTCGCGCCCCGGCCACCGTCACCGGCTCGGAGGGGCCGAAGTCCATCACCCACCAGGCCGCCGCCAGCAGCAGGATGACCACCAGAAAAACACCCGATCCGAATTTCAGGGATTGCATGACTAACCTCCAGACTTGTTTTGATGACTGCCCGCAGGCAAAGTTCGTGTTTGTGAAAGGCGGCGCTTCCTTAGCAGCGGATCCTCGCGCAGCCAAAACCAGACGACAATCACGCCGGCCACCGCGCTCATCATGGCTGCCGGCACCCAGGTGATGACGCCGCCAATCTGCTGGTCGGTCATGGGATCGAGCGGCCAGGCCCGGCCGCAAACCGCATAGACCTCAAACCAGTTGCTGCCGGCAAAGGTAATGCTGGCGCCAACAATAATTTGCGGCAGCATGACCGCCACCAGCATCAGCAGGCGGGTGCCGTAACCCAGGCGCGGCGTAATGCCGCCCGCCTCGCGGTTGAAGATCAGCCACCAGAAAAGCAGCCCGTCAAGCGCCATGGACCAGTTCATGACCCAGTACAGCGGGCGGCTGATCATGGCGTCGAAATGCACCCGCGGCGACAGCCAGAAAATGATCAGGCCCGCAAACAGGATACTGGCCACCAGCGGCTGCTGCAGAACGCGGTACAGCCCCGTCCAGCTCGCCGCCAGCACCCGCCGGCGCCCAAACCAGGCGCGCACCGGGCGCGGAATGCCGCGCGCCAATACCGGCGCCGGCGCCGCCAGCGCAACCAAAAACGGCCCCATGTGATGCAGCACCAGGTGCTGCACCCTATGGACAAAGAACATGTATTGAGACAGGTAATCGTAATAGGTCTGGGTGACCAGATACATCAGCACCACGCCGATGACAAACGCCGCAATGGGCGCATAGCCGGGGCGCTGCTCCGGCGCGCTTTTGCGCAGGCCGTTGAAATACAGCAGCAGGCTGGCCCAGACGCACAGCTGAACCAGCCAGCTGAACTCCCAGGGCTCGAAAAATGCGAAAAATCCGGACAATTTCGATCAGCTGCAGATTGGGAGCTTCATTCTACGTGATTGCAGACCGCGCGCTGCAGGAGTAGGCTGACGGCATGGAGCGCAACCCCTTCTCAAGGAACCGTCATGACAGAACCCGCTGAAATCCAGCGCCCGCCGCGCACCCGCCGCCAGATGGCCACGCTTTTAAGCTGGGCGGGCGTGGCGCCCTTTCTGATCTGGGCCGTGGTTGCCTGGAGTGGCGCGCCGGGGTGGCTGATGAAGCTGCTGGTGGGCTATGGCGTGCTGACCCTTGCGTTCATGAATGGCACGCTGTGGGCCGGGGCGCTGGCCCACCCCGAACGCCCCGAGGCGCCGCTGGTGGCCAGCATTGTGCTGGTGCTGGCGGCCCTGCCGGCGCTGCTGTTGCCGGCCGTGTCCGCCTCTGCCCTGCTGGCGGTTCTGTTTGTGCTGCACTGGGTGGCCGAATACGCCTGGATACGCGATTCCCAGCCGCGCTGGTACAAGGGCCTGCGCACCGCCACCAGCGCCGCCGTGGTGGCCCTGCTGGTGCTGGCGCTTGTTTTGGCGCTCGGGCGCTGAACGCGCCCGGGCACTTTTTGCTGCCGCCTAGAAGTCGTCGTCAAAAATGACGTCTTCATCGGTGCGGCGCATGACGCCGACCTTGTAGGCGGCAATGTCCTGCTCCTGCGGCGAGGCCTGCGTCTTGCTGATATTGAGCCACTTTTCCATGAACTTGAGCGGATTTGTCGTGGGCAGCTCGTGTTTTTTGCTGGTCAGGCCCAGCGTGTTGTACACATCACGAGCGCTATAGAGTGTCCATGCCGTCAGTCGCTCGGCATTCATGCCGACCAGCTCGCGGCCTTCGGAAAACAGGTACTCAATCCACTCCAGCTCGCTGTCAATGACCTCCTCGATGAGCTTTTCAATGTCGTCGCGCTTTTGTTCCAGCGCCTTTTGCCCACGCTCGGTGGTCAACTCGTGCTCCAGCACGGCCCGATCCAGCTCGGCGTGCACTTCCAGCTCATCCTGGGCAATTTTCTGCACCGATTTGCCAATGGGCTGAAACAGGCCGGTGTCACAAATGGCGAAGGTCACCGCAAACGAGGCCATGAACTGGATACGCTCCATGCAGTACAGGGCAATGATCATCATGAACACCGTGTTGTAGGTGTCCTGACTGTTGGGTATCTGCCCCAGCGCGTACTGGTGCGAGGCCACAAAGCCGTCGTCAAGCGCCTTGATGACCCGCCCCAGCCGTTCATGGGCCTCTTCCACGCGCAAAATCTCGTCGATGATCACCGAAGGATCGTCAAAGGAATTTCGAACAATCTCCGAATAGGTGGCCGCATGAATGACCTCGTTGTCGGAAATGCGCTGCCAGGCGGCCCACAGCTCGGAGGAGGTGATGAACGGCGCCAGCACCGGCGCAATGGCGCGCGAGGCCACGCTGTCGGCCTCCCACTGCCAGGCCAGGGTCTTGATCATCATGTCGTAGGTCGAGCGGTTGGCCTTCTTGAAGTCGGCGTTGCACGACGAGTAGTCGAACTCGTTCTCGTCCCAGTCCAGCGACTTCTGGGTCTTGTAGAGCTCCCAGATGCGCGGATAGTGGCGGTTGATGGTGTCGAACAAGCCCTGCTTTTCGCCCAGCAGCAGCAGCGGCTTTTCGTAGTCGCTCTTGTCGTAGTTGAATACGTTTTCAGTCATGTCAGATATCCATTCAGTGGTTCAAAGGGTGCAGGCGCCGCCGCACACGGGGTCTTCGTCCAGGCCGGCCGTGTCAGCGCGGGTGATCCGGGGCGTGCTTACATCCGGCAGGCCGGAGGCGGTCATGCCCGCTTCGGCGGGCACGGCACCGGACGCGGCCGTGACCCGTTCGACCAGCTCAGCGCGCTCTTCGGCGCTTTCCTCATCGGTGCGCCGGAAGCCCGCCGAGGTCTTCTGGTTCATGTAGTACTTGCTCTTGAGCCCCATGCGCACCCGGTACAGGTAGTCGCGGATCATTTCGGTCGATTCGATGAAGGCATCGCCGATGACCTTGCGATAAAAGTCGGCCGAAATGCCCTGGTCGGTCCATTTCTGCACGATGGCGTACATGTCGGTCATGTCGCGGGCCGGTATGTCCCAGGCCGACTGGTAGCTGTCGGCCAGCGCCTCGCCGTCGGGCGCGGCCCAGTAGTTGACGCGCTGGTTGTCGGTTTTCATCATGGTCAGCTCGCGCACCGGGTAGACGCCGTTGGTGGTGCCCGACGCGTTAGCCGAGGTTTCGGTGGGCATGTGCGCGGCCAGCACCGAGTTGCGAATGCCGCCGTTGGCAACGATGTCCTTGCGCAGCGCCTCCCAGTCGTAGCGGTTTTCAAAATCGGCGATCTTGTCAACGCTGCGGTTGTAGGTGTCC
>DATGSU010000229.1:0-3638 GCA_035302305.1 Wenzhouxiangella sp.
CAGGGTGGCGCACCGGAAGCCGGCTGAACAAACAACAACGAGCGCCCGACGGATTGCCCTGCACGGCGCCTTTCATAACAACAACGCAAATCTCCCGCAGCTTCGGCTGCGGGTTTTTTTCTCTTCCAAACTCAGGATTGCCCGGACAAAGCCTGGTGCACGGCGCGCCAGGGCAGCAGCGCGTTGCGCACCCGCGCCGGATAATCGCTGACGGCCCGCAGGGCGTTGATTTCTCCCAGATCCCCGCTGTCGCCGACGCTGGCGCCGGACAGCAGCTGCCTGAATGTGGCAAATGCGCTGGTGAAGTCTTCGATGCTGCGCCCGCCCAGCCAGTCGCTCAGCATGGACGCGCTGGCCGTGGTAATGGCGCAGGCCTCGCCGGAAAAGCCCGCCGCTTCTATGGTGCCCCCACAGACCCTGAGCTCTACCAGAATATCGTCGCCGCACAGGGCGTCCTGGCCACGCGCGCTGTGCGTGGCCCCGGCCAGGCGGCCGAAATGACGCGGCTGCCGGTTGTGCTCAAGAATGATCTGCTGATAAAGGTCCTGCAGCGCCATGGGCCGGAATTCTACACCATCTTTCGCCCGGCGCCGCGGCAGGTCAGGCCAGCATGCTGCGGGCCCTCTCCAGCGCGTCGATAAACACATCAACCTCGCTTTTTAGGTTGTAGGGCGCAAACGAGGCGCGTGCCGTGGCCGGCACGTCGAAAAACTGCATGACCGGCATGGCGCAGTGGTGGCCGGTGCGAATGGCCACGCCATAGTGATCGACAATGGTACCGATGTCATTGGGGTGGGCATTGTCGAAGGTAAAGGAAATGACCGGGCCCTTGTGGCGGGCGGTGCCAATGATGGTCAGCCCGTCGATGGCCTGCATTTTTTCGGTGGCGTAATCCAGCAGTGCCTGTTCGTGCCTGGCCATGGCTTCAAGGTCGGCTCCGGCAATGAATCGGGCCGCCTCGCCAAAGCCTATGGCGCCAGAAATATTGGGGGTGCCGGCCTCGAACTTGTGCGGCAGGTCGTTGAATGTGGTCTGGTCAAAACTGACCCGGTTGATCATCTCGCCGCCGCCCTGCCAGGGCGGCATGTCCTCGAGAACGGCCTCTTTGGCCCACAGGGCGCCAATGCCGGTGGGCCCGTACATCTTGTGGGCCGAAATGCAGTAAAAGTCGCAGCCCAGCGCCTGGACATCCACCGCCATATGCGGCGTGGCCTGGGCGCCGTCGACCAGCACCGGCACATCATGGCTTTTGGCCAGCCTGCAAACCTTCTCAACCGGATTGATGGTGCCCAGCGCGTTGGACACGTGCACCATGCCGATGAGCCTGGTGCGCTCGCTGATCATGGCTTCCAGTTCATCGACCAGCAGCTCGCCGCGGCGGTTGATGGGCGCAACCTTGAGCACTGCACCGGTCTGGCGGCAGAGCAGCTGCCAGGGAACAATATTGGCGTGATGCTCCATGTGCGTGATCAGAATCTCGTCGCCGGGCTCAAGGCGGGGGCGCAGGTAGGACTGGGCCACCAGGTTGATGGCCTCAGTGGTGCCGCGCGTGTAGACTATTTCGCGCGTGGAGGCGGCGTTGAGCAGCGCCCTGACCGCCTCGCGCGCATTTTCAAATGCCTCCGATGCCTCAACCGACAGCTGATGAACGCCGCGATGAACGTTGGCGTTATAGTGCCGATAGTAGGCGTCCATGGCCTCGATGACTCTCAGCGGCCGCTGGGCGGTTGCGGCGTTGTCGAAGTACACCAGCGGCTTGTCGTGCACCGTGCGTGAAAGCACGGGAAACTGTTCACGCAATGCGCCAGCGTCAAACAGCAGTCCGGTCTTTTTCTCGGCCAGTTTCATGGTTTTGCGGCACCTGTGTTGTTGCGGTATGCGAAAAGCGTGTTACAGCGCCTGGCGCAGCTCGTCGAGCAGCCATTTGCGCACGGCCTCATCGGCCATGTTTTCCAGCGGCGCAGAGGCAAAGCCGTATTTGAGCAAGGCATTGGCGTCCTCGTCGGTCATTCCGCGCGAGCGCAGATAAAACAGCGCATCTTCGTCCAGCTGGCCGATGGTCGCGCCATGGCCGGCGGTGACCTCTTCGGAATAGATTTCAAGTTCCGGCTTGGCGTTGATGCGCGCCATGGGGCCCAGCAGCAGGCTGGCAATGCTCATGTCCGAATGGCTGTCATCGGCGTCTTCATGAATATGAATGCGACCGTTGAACACGCCCACACCGGCGCCATCGGCCAGGTAGCGAAACATCTCGCGGCTTTCCGTGTGGCCCGTGCAGTGATCCACTGCGGTGTGGTAGTCAACATGCTGCCGGGTGTCAAGCAGCACGGTGCCGTCAAGCTCGGTCTGGGCGCCGGCGGCGTTCAAAAACACCTGCAGGTCCTGGCGGCCAAGGCGCGCACCCGAATCGAGAATATAAGCCCTGTATTCGGCGTCCCGGCCGACGTCAACGCGGGTGCGGCCAACGCGAATGGCCTGGTGGTCCGAGCAGCGAAAGACATGGCTCAGACCGGCGCCCTGCCCCAGCTTCATGTTGGCGACGCTGTTGGTCATGCCTTCTCCGTTGCCTGAATGAATCTCGACAATGGTGGCGCGTGCGTTATCGGCCAGTTCGATGAGCAGGCGGGGATGAACCGCTGCGGAAAAGTCATCGGCGCTGGAAAAGGCCAGCACCAGTGGACGGGACGGTTCACCGCTGATGCGCAGCTTCCAGGCTTGTGAAAAGTTGGCCAGATTCAGCCATGCAAAGGCATCTTCCCGCCCGCCATAGGAAACATCGCCAAGATCGTCGGGGCCGGCCGGCTCCAGGGCAATGCCATCAATCAGCTCAACGGAGTCAGGGTCAAGAACGCCATTGTCGAAATGCAGCACACAGGCATCAAAAGGCAACCCGGGCAGCTGCGAGGCACTGGCTGAAGCGGCCTGAAATTCACGCTGCTGCAAAACCCTGAGCGAGGTGTACTTCCACTCTTCCGTTTTAAGGTCGGGGAAACCGTGCTGCATCAGCGCGCGCCGGGCACGCTGGCGCAGCTCGCCAAACTCATCAACCTGCAGCAGCTCCTCGGGGCTGAGCTTGAGAGCCAGTTCACTCATGGCTGACCGCTCCTTCGGCCGGCTCGGCCTGAAAGTGCGCATAGCCGTGGGCTTCAAGCTTGCGGGCCAGCTCGGGGCCGCCCGACTCGACAATGCGACCGTCCGAAAGGACATGAACGTGGTCGGGCGTCAGATATTCGAGCAGGCGCTGATAGTGGGTAATGACCACAAACGAGCGCTCGGGATTGCGCTGGCGATTGATGCCGTCGGAAACGATTTTCAGCGCGTCAATGTCCAGCCCGGAGTCGGTTTCATCCAGAACGGCCAGCCTGGGCTGCAGCACGGCCAGCTGAACAATTTCGTTGCGCTTCTTTTCACCACCCGAAAAGCCTTCGTTGACGGCCCGCTTGAGCAGGGCATGATCCATGCCCAGTTCAGTCAGGGTTTGGCGCAGGCCCTTGAGGAACGTGACCGAGTCGATTTCGGGCTCACCGCGCAGCTTGCGCTGCGAATTGAGCGCGGCGCGCAGGAAATAGGCGTTGTTGACGCCCGGGATTTCCACCGGATACTGAAAGGCCAGAAACAGGCCGGCGGCGGCGCGCTCC
>DATGSU010000230.1:0-4808 GCA_035302305.1 Wenzhouxiangella sp.
GGTGCCGGTATCGGCCTGCTGGCGTGCCCGGGTAAGCGCCACGGAGTAGAACTCACCGGCCGAGCGGTCACCGCGCAGGATGCACGACGGGTATTTCCAGGTAATGGCCGAACCGGTTTCAACCTGGGTCCAGATGATGCGCGAATCATCGCCGCGGCAGTCGCCGCGCTTGGTCACGAAGTTGTAAATGCCGCCGACGCCGTTTTCATCACCGGGGTACCAGTTTTGCACGGTGGAATACTTGATGCGCGCCCTGTCCAGCGCCACCAACTCGACCACCGCGGCATGCAGCTGGTTCTCGTCGCGCATGGGGGCCGTGCAGCCCTCCAGGTAGCTGACGTTGCTGCCGGGTTCGGCAACAATCAGCGTTCGCTCAAACTGCCCGGTATCGCGGGCGTTGATGCGGAAATACGTCGACAGTTCCATGGGGCAGCGCGTGTCTTTGGGAATATAGACAAACGAGCCATCGGTGAACACGGCCGAATTGAGCGCGGCAAAATAATTGTCGGTGTACGGCACCACGGTGCCCAGGTATTCGCGCACCAGGTCCGGGTGCTTTTGCACCGCCTCGGAAAAGCTGCAGAAAATCACGCCGGCTTCGGCCAGCTCTTTCTGAAAGGTGGTGCCAACCGAAACAGAGTCGAACACCGCATCAACCGCCACGCCGGCCAGGCGCTCGCGTTCATGCAGCGGCACACCGAGCCTGTCGAAGGTCTCCAGCAGTTTTGGATCCACCTCGTCCAGGCTCTTGGGACGATCCTTCTGCTTGGGAGCCGCATAATAATGGATGTCTTGAAAATCGATGGGCGGAATCTCCAGGTGAGCCCAGTTGGGCCCCACCATTTTCTGCCATTGGGCATAGGCCTTCAGCCGCCACTCCAGCAGCCATTCGGGCTCGTCCTTCTTGGCTGAAATCATGGCAATGATTTCTTCGTTCAGCCCCTTTGGCGCCTTGTCCATTTCAATGTCGGTATAGAAACCGGCCTTGTAGCGCTGCTGAATGTAGTTTTGAACTTGTTCGACAGTCTGACTCATCAAAATTCCTGCAGTGGTGAGTTTTCTATGCGTGCGCGAATGGCGATTCGCTGCGAAGACGGCTCGGCCAGATCGGCCAGGCTCAGGCCGCTGAGAGCATTTTCAATGGCCTGTCCTATGCGCTTCCAGTTGCCCTTTAGCTGGCAGTCGGGTTCGTGCGCACACAAACCGGACTCGAGAGCACATTCGGTCAGCGCAATGGGTCCTTCCATGGCGCGGATGATGCCGGCCACCGAAATATCCTCGGGCGCGTAGGCAAGCTGATAGCCTCCGTTGACGCCGCGAACCGAGCTGACCAGGCCGGCACGCGCCAGTGTTTTCAACACCTTGGCAACTGTCGGGACCTCAAGCCCCGTCAGCTGCGCCAGCCGGCTGGCCGGAACACACTGGTCGGGCCAGTCGATCAGGGTCGCCATAAGCACCGTTGCGTAATCTGTCAGCTTGGAAATTCTCAGCATTGGCCATGCCTGTTTGCTCTCAGTCCCTTATTATGATGGCCACGGCTTTTATAAACAAGACCAATTTGGTATTAATTAGCGGATCCCGGTCATCACCTGCCCGGCACCGGCTGCAAAAAGCTCCGGCCGGGCACAACAACAGCACGTACAATTGTTCGTGGCATCTGCTGTGCAGGCCGCGTCCAGCCGGCCGGGCACTGCATGCCGCACCTCGTTGACATGGAGAACAGCTTGAACCCGAGCAGCGAACGCCGCAGGCAGGCCGTCAATTGGGCGCTGGACGAACTGGCCTGGCCGCAGTGCGAGCAGGCCTCCATTTCCAGTGACGCCAGCTTCAGAAACTACTACCGCCTGATGCGCGACAGCGCCAGCTTCGTTGTCATGGACGCTCCACCCGATGTGGAACGCACGCAGGAATTTGTCAACATTGCCGGCCGGCTGCGGGCAATTGGCCTGCACGCGCCGGAAGTTCTTGCCCACGACCCCGAGCAGGGCTTTGTGCTGCTTGAAGACCTGGGACCACGGCCCTTTCATCATGTTCTTGACAGCGGCAATGCCGACAGTCTGTTCGATGACGCCGTGAAAGCGCTGATTCACATGCAGGCAGAGGTTGACATCAGCGGACTGCCGTCCTACGACCCGGCGCTTTTGATGCGCGAGCTCAACCTGTTTGTTGACTGGTTTCTCGCCCGCCACTGGCAGGTTGAGCCCACCGACGGCGAGCTTGACGGCTGGGATGAGGTCTGCGCCACCCTGCTGCGCTGGGCGCTGGACCAGCCACAGGTGTTCTGCCACCGCGACTACATGCCGCGCAACCTGCTGATCGCCGAACCCAACCCCGGCATCATCGATTTTCAGGACGCCGTCATCGGGCCGATCTGCTATGACCCGGTGTGCCTGTTTCGCGACGCATTTTTAAGCTGGCCGGTTGAACAAAGCGACCGCTGGCTGGAGGATTACCGCCAGCGCGCCGCGGCCGCCGGGCTGCCGGTGCCCGCCAGCGCACAGCTGTGGCAGCGCAGCTGTGATCTTGTCGGTGCCCACCGTTTTCTTAAAGTGATCGGCATTTTTGCCCGCATTCGCTACCGCGACGGCAAGCCGCGCTACCTGCGCGACGCGCCCCGGTTTTTCAAATACCTTGATGTGAGCATCCGGCGCAATCCCGAGCTGAACGAGCTGGATGGCTTGCTGAATGCCTGGCGGCAGCGGCGCGTGCAATGAAAATTGCCCGCGCCATGATCCTTGCCGCCGGTCGCGGCGAGCGGCTGCGCCCTCTGACCGACACCGTTCCCAAGGCGCTCATCGAGGTGGCCGGCAAGCCGCTGATTGTTCATCACCTTGAGCGACTGTCCGCATACGGCATCAGGCAGGTGGTCATCAACCTTGACTGGCTGGGTGATCAAATCATGGACGCTCTGGGCGACGGCAGCCGCTGGGGCCTCGACATTGATTATTCGCGCGAACCCGAGGGCGCGCTGGAAACCGCCGGCGGCATCATCCGGGCGCTGCCGCTGCTGGGCCGACAGCCGTTTATGGCCATCAGCGCCGATATTTACAGCGACTTTTCGCTCAGCCGCCTGCCAGCCGCGCTGCCCGGAAAGCTGGCGCACCTGGTGCTGGTCGACAACCCGGCCCACAATCGCGGCGGCGACTTCCCCTTTTCCGACGGGCTGCTCGGGCATGGCAAAAAACTGACCTTCAGCGGCATCGCCGTCCTGTCGCCCGATCTTTTTTCAGGGCTGCCCCCGGGCCGGCGGGCGCTGAGGCCGGTGCTTGAAGGGGCCGTGGCTGCGGGACGGGTTGGTGGCCAGCACCACGCCGGAGTCTGGCACGACGTGGGCACAGCAGACCGGCTGGCGTGTGCCAGCGCTGCCCTGTCCGGCCGCCGCTGAACATCATTCAACCCCGCACGCATACCCATGTAGAATTGATGCGTTATTTTTCCGGCTGGCGCCGCCAGGTTCGATCCAACATGAGGCAAGCAGTTTGATGACGCTCAAAATCGGAATCATCAGGGAGTCCCGCCCGGGCGAGCAGCGCGTGGCGCTGGACCCGGACACGGCCAAAAAGCTGGTGGCCAGGGGCCACGAGGTGCTGGTTCAAACCGGTGCCGGGGTGCATGCCGGCTATCCTGACGAGGCCTGGGAGGGCTGCCGCATGATTGACGACGGCGCCACTCTGGCTGCACAGAGCACGGTGCTTTTGTGCGTGCGCCGGCCCGAGAAAAGGATTCTTGAGCAGCTGACCGCCGGCAGCCTGCTCGTAGGCCTGCTTTCGCCCTGGAAGGATTTTGAAGCGCTGGAACAGACCGCCGCAGCCGGCGTGGACATGATTTCCATGGAGCTGGTGCCGCGCATTACCCGGGCCCAGTCCATGGACGTGCTGTCATCCCAGGCCACCATTGCCGGCTACAAGGCGGTCATCATTGCCGCCGACCTGTCGCCGCGGCTGTTTCCCATGCTCACCACCGCTGCCGGCACCCTGCGCCCGGCCAGCGTCATTGTCATCGGCGCCGGCGTGGCCGGTCTGCAGGCCATTGCCACCGCCCGGCGTCTCGGCGCACGCGTCAAGGCCTACGACATTCGCGCCGCGGCCAGGGAGCAGGTCGAGTCGCTGGGTGCGCAAATGATTGACACCGGCGTGGACGCGGAAACGGCAGGCGGCTACGCCCGCGAGCTGACCGATGATGAGCGCCGTCAACAGGCGGATGCCCTGGCCAGCCACCTGAAGAGCGCCGATGCGGTGATCAGCACGGCCGCCATTCCCGGCCGCGCCGCGCCGCGCATCGTGACCGCTGAAATGGTTGAGAACATGAACGCCGGCAGCGTGATTGTCGACCTGGCCGCTGAAACCGGCGGCAACTGCGCCTTGACCCGTCCGGGCGAAACCGTCGTTCACAATGGCGTCATCATTGCCGGCCCCACCGACCTGGCCAGCCGCGCCGCGCTGCACGCCTCGCAAATGTATGCGCGCAATATTCACAACCTTTTGCAGCTGCTCATTCACGATGAGGCCGGGGACAGCGAGGGCGGGCCGCTGAACATCAACCCCGATGACGATGTCATTGCCGGCTGCCTGCTGGCCCGTCAGGGCCGGATTGTCCACCCGGCATTCACGGCGGACAAGAGCGCCTGAGAGCAGGCGCCTCACCCTTGAACTTGCGACCAATGGAGAACTGAACATGGAAGGCTGGGCCGCTCTGTACATATTCATGCTGGCAGGATTTGCCGGCTTCGAGGTGATTTCACGCGTGCCGTCGATACTGCATACCCCGCTGCTGTCGGGCTCCAACTTCATTCACGGCATTGTGCTGGT
>DATGSU010000231.1:0-2052 GCA_035302305.1 Wenzhouxiangella sp.
GCTGCTGACGGTGCTGATGGTGGTGTTCGGCTGGCTGCGCACCGAGCAGTCGGCGTGGTGGAACATTCTGGCCTGGACGCTGCGCAACGGCGCCACCCTGGCGCCCGTGGTGGCGGCCCTGTTCTGGCCGCTGGCCACGCGACGGGCGGTGGTGGCCTCCATGCTGGTCGGCTTTGCGTCCGGACTGTCGTGGTACTGGCTGTCCAACTGGTCGCCAACGCAGTTCTATCTGGGCATCCATCCGGTGTGGATAGGCATGAGCGCCAATCTGGTGGTCATGGTTGTGTTCACGCTTGCCGAAACGCTGGGGCGCTGGCGCATTGCCGGCCTGGGCCGATCCGGAGCGGGCTGGAGCCTGCTGCTCGCGGCGGCTGCTGTTGCCGGTGCTGTCGTGTGTGCCGTCAACCTTTCATGGCTGCTCGACCAGGGGCTGTTCGGGCTGAGCAGCTTTGCCGTGCTGGTGACCGCCGTGCTTGCGGTGATCCTGCAGGTGCGGCCGTCTGTTGCACCGTCCGATGAGGGCGCGGCGCTGCCGGAAGGCGCGGCCTGAAGGCCGCCGGATCTGTTCATGGAAGGGCCGGTGCGCCGTTGCGCTGCGGCGGCGCACCTTTTTGTGCGGCGGTCGGAAAACTGCTGTAAACTTCGTGGCCGTGTAACCGGTTGACGAGGGCGCCATGGGTTTGCTGTGGCTGGTCACCCTTGGCTGGGCGTTCAGTTTTTCGCTGATCGGCGAGTACCTGTCCGGCCAGGTGGATGACTTCATTTCCGTTTTTGTGCGCGTGGCGCTGGCGCTGGCGCTGTTTGTGCCGCTGATGGTGCGGCGCCGGCCGAGCCTGTCCATGGCCATGAAGCTGATGGGCATTGGCGCCGTTCAGATCGGGCTGATGTATCTGCTGTTGTTTCACGCCTATGGTTTTTTAAGCGTGCCCCAGCTGCTGCTGTTCACCATCTTCACGCCGCTGTATGTCACCCTGATTGATGAATGCATTATTGGCCGCCAGCGCCTGCCGCGGCGTTTTTGGCTGGCCGCCGTGGTGGCGGTGGCCGGTGCGGCCGTTATCCGCTTCGACGCCGCGGGCGAAGTTTTTCTGACCGGCTTTTTGCTGGTGCAGGCGGCCAATATCTGCTTTGCCGCCGGCCAGGTGGTCTATCGGCGGCTCAGTCTGGGCACGGCGCTGCAGCAAATTCACAACTTCGGCTATTTCTTTGCCGGCGCCACGCTGGTGTCCGGGGCCGGTGTGTGGCTGTTTGCCGACCCGGCCGGCTGGCCGGACAGCGCCCTGCAGTGGGGCATTTTGCTGTGGCTGGGGCTGGGCGCTTCAGGCATCGGCTACCTGGGCTGGAACCTGGGCGCGCGGCGCGTCAATACCGGCCAGCTGGCGGCCATGAACAACATGCTGATTCCCGCCGGCATTCTGGTCAATGTGTTGATCTGGAACCGCGATGCGGACTGGCTGCGCGTGGCGGCCGGAGGCGCGATCATTGCCCTGGCCGTATGGCTGGCGCGCCGCCCGGCTGCAGCGGACGTACGTTATAATCAGGCGCATGAGCACCGTGAATGAAAACATCATGAATCTGCACATCAACGGCGAGCGCCGCAAGGTGGCCGACGGGCTGACCGTCAGCGCGCTGCTTGAAGAGCTGGGCCTGGCTGAAAGGCGCGTTGCGCTGGAGCGCAACGGCGAGCTGGTGCCCAAAAGCCTGCACGACAAAACCAGGCTGGATGAAGGCGACAAAATTGAAATTGTTCACGCCATAGGCGGAGGCTGAATCATGGGCACTGTGCGCGAGGACAGTCCGCTGGTCATTGCCGGCAAAACCTACTCATCGCGGCTGCTGATTGGCACCGGGCTGTACGAAAGCTTTGAGCAGACCCGCCAGGCGGCCGATGAGTCGGCGGCCGAAATCATTACCGTGGCCATTCGCCGCAGCAACATTGGCCAGGACGCCAACGAGCCCAACCTGCTCGATTTCATTCCGCCCGAAAAATTCACCATTCTGCCCAACACGGCCGGCTGCTACACGGCCGAGGACGCGGTGCGCACCTGCCGG
>DATGSU010000232.1:0-4518 GCA_035302305.1 Wenzhouxiangella sp.
CATTGTGCAGCTGTGGGTGGTGGGGCTGGTGGGCGACCGCTGGCCCAGCTGGCAGTGGTGGACGGCGCCCCTGCTGGGCATGCTGCTGTGGCCGTGGGTGTTTCTGGCCCTGGACGCCTTGCGCCAGCGCGAGCGGCGCAGTCGAACATGAAATTCAAGTCGTCAAAAAAGCGCGCGCTGGCCGACATGCAGTCGTCGCTGGGCCAGGTCAATCGCCGCCTGCGCTGGCTGGTGCTGGGCATGGTCACGGTCATTGTGCTGCTCGGCGCGCGCCTGGGCATGCTGCAGCTGGGTGATCATGCGCAATATGCCGCGCGCGCCGAAGACAACCGCGTCAGCCTGCGCGCACTGCCGCCCAACCGCGGGCTGATTACCGACCGGCGCGGGCGCGTGCTGGCCGAAAACAGGCCCGCCTACCGGCTGGTGATTGTTCCCGAGCGGGCCGACGATCTGGAGCAAACGCTTGAGCGCCTGGCCGGGCTGGTGCCCGTCAGCGACGAAGAATACGAGCGCTTCATGCAGCAGCGTCGCCTGTCGCGGCCGTTTTCCGAAATTGTGCTCAAAAACAGCCTTGACGAGCGTGAAATAGCCCGCATTGCCAGCCACCGCCACCGCCTGCCCGGCGTTGACATCGAGCCGTACCTGATGCGCCACTATCCGCACGACGAGCTGTTTTCGCACGTTATCGGCTACGTGGGCCGCCTGGATCAAAGCGACTATCAGCGCCTGGTAATGGACAACTACAGGGCCACCACGCATATTGGCAAAACCGGCATTGAGCGCTGGTATGAGCCGGTTTTGCACGGCCAGTCGGGGCTTGAACAGGTGGAAACCAACGCGCGCGGCCGGGTGCTGCGCGTGCTCGAAAGGCAGGACCCGGTGCCGGGCAGGGATCTGCGGCTCAATATCGATCTGGATGTTCAGCGGGCCGCCTATGAGGCGCTGGGTGATTTTGCCGGCGCGGTCATCGTGCTGGAAGTCGAGACCGGCCGGGTGCGGGCCCTGGTCAGCAAGCCGGGCTTTGACGCCAACCGCTTTGTTCACGGCATCAGCCATGCGCGCTACAACCGCCTGCTTGAAGACCCGCAGCGGCCGCTGTTCAACCGCGTGCTTGCGGGCGGCTACGAGCCCGGCTC
Organism: Wenzhouxiangella sp.; assembly: GCA_035302305.1. Lineage (GTDB taxonomy): Bacteria > Pseudomonadota > Gammaproteobacteria > Xanthomonadales > Wenzhouxiangellaceae > Wenzhouxiangella. The sequence goes on from DATGSU010000232.1 coordinate 1,137, forward strand.
GACCATCAAGCCGTTCATTGCCCTGGCCGGGCTGGAAGCCGGCCTGATCACGCCCGAAACAGTGGTTTTTTCCAGCGGCGAATACCACCTGCCGGGCCACCGCAGAATTTATCGCGACTGGCGCGCCGGCGGCCACGGTCGGGTCAGGCTCAAGGAGGCGCTGGCCGAATCGGTCAACGTGTATTTTTACGATCTGGCCGTCAAGCTGGATATCGACCGCATTTCGCGCGAGCTGGCGCTGTTCGGATTCGGGCGCCGCTCCGGCCTGGACCTGCCCGGTGAAAGCAGCGGCATTTTGCCCACGCGCACCTGGAAGCGGGCCACCTTTGGCCAGCCGTGGTTTCCGGGTGAGACGGTCATTACCGGCATCGGGCAGGGCTTTACGGTGGTTACCCCCATTCAGCTGGCCCAGGCCACAGCGGCGCTGGCGGGGCGCGGCAAAACCGCGCCGCCGGCCCTGGTTGGGCACAACGATGCGGTGCAAATGGTTGAGCACAGCGACAAGTGGTGGGATGCGGCCCATGAAGGCATGCAGGCGGTCATTTACGGCCCGCGCGGCACGGCGCGCGCCATTGCCCGCGATCTGGAGGTGGACTCGATGGCGGGCAAGACCGGCACTTCGCAGGTTTTCGGGCGGCCGGATGACGAAGAAGTCGACACCCGCCGCGAGCACGACGAGCTGCCGGTCTATCTGCGCAACCACGCGCTTTTCATTGCCTTTGCGCCGGTGGACGAGCCCCGGCTGGCGGTGACCGTGGTGGTGGAACACGGCGGCGGCGGCGCCAGCGTGGCCGCACCCATTGCGGCCGAAGTCATCAACGCTGCGGCCAGGGCCGGACTGTGACCCGGGCGCCAGGCAGCAACCTGTTGATTGTGCGCGGCCTGAAAATGCTGCGCTTCGATCCGGTGCTGGCCGGTTTGCTGCTGCTGCTCATGGGGTTTGGCTGCATGGTGCTGTATTCGGCCGGCGAGCAGAACATGGCGCTTTTGCTGCGCCAGGCGGTGCGGCTGGGGCTGGGGCTGGCCGTAATGCTGGCGGCCGCCCAGGTGCCGCCGCGCCTGCTCAAGGCCTGGGCCGTGCCGGTGTTTGCCGCAGCCCTGCTGCTGCTGCTTGCGGTTGATATTGTCGGCGTTGGCCGCGGCACCCAGCGCTGGCTCGATCTTGGCATTATTCGCTTTCAGCCGGCCGAGGCCATGAAGCTGGCGCTGCCGCTGATGCTGGCCCTGCTGCTTGACCGCAAGCCGCTGCCGCCCGACTGGCAAACCCTGGCCGTGGCGGCTGTATTCATTGCGGTGCCGGTGGTTCTTATTGCCAACCAGCCGGATTTGGGCACGGCGGTTCTGATTGGCGCCAGCGGCGCCTGCGTGCTGTTTCTGGCCGGCCTGCGCTGGCGCATCATTGCGGCGCTGGGCGCCATTCTGGCCGCCGCCGCGCCGCTTGCCTGGCTAAGCCTGCGCCAGTATCAGCGCGACCGCATTATGACCTTTATAAACCCGGAATCCGACCCCCTGGGGCAGGGCTGGAACATTATCCAGTCCAAGATTGCCGTTGGCTCGGGCGGGCTGGGCGGCAAGGGCTGGCTGGCCGGCAGCCAGTCGCATCTGGAATTTCTTCCCGAGCCGCACACCGACTTCATTTTTTCGGTGCTGGCCGAAGAATTCGGGTTTGTTGGCGTGGTGGCAATTCTGCTGCTGTATGCGGCCATCATTCTGCGCTCGGCCTGGCTGGCCAGCCGCTGCCGCGACCCGTTTGCGCGCCTGCTTGCGGGCGCGGTGGTTTTCATGTTCTTTTTGTATCTGACGGTCAATGTGGGCATGGCCTCGGGCATGCTGCCGGTGGTGGGCGTGCCCCTGCCGCTGGTCAGCTACGGCGGCACGTCGGCGGTCACGCTGCTTGCAGGCTTCGGCCTCATCATGGGGCTGCACAGCCGGCGTCGTTTCATGGGCTGATCATGCGCTAAAATGCCGTCAGAAAACTTTTGTTCCGGGCGCTCCTCCATATCGTCAGGTATGCCGTCAGGCCAAACTTCCAAAATGGACTGTTCAGTGACTATGCGACTTGTTTTATTTGCGGCTGCCCTGCTGGCCCTGGTGTCGGCGCAGGCCGAAGAGCCCCACCCCGGCGCGGCCGGGTTTGCCGACCGGATGGTGGCTGAATACGGGCTGGATCGCGAACATGTCGACGAGGTGCTTGCCGATGCGCGTTTCCAGCAGTCCATCATCGACGCCATTACGCGCCCGGCCGAAGCCAGGCCCTGGCACGAATACCGCAAGATATTTCTTACCCCGACGCGCATCAGCGCCGGCGTGGAGTTCTGGCGCGCCAACGCCGAACTGCTCAAAGAGGTGTCCGAACGTTTTGGCGTGCCGCCCGAGATTATCGTGGCCATTGTCGGGGTTGAAACCAACTACGGCATGAACACCGGCTCATACCGCGTCATCGATGCCCTGGCGACGCTGGGCTTTTACTATCCCCGCCGGGCCGAGTTTTTTGCCCGCGAGCTGGGCGAGTTTCTGCGCCTGGCCGAAGAAGAGGCGCTGCCGGTCTACGAAGTGCGCGGTTCCTACGCCGGCGCCATGGGCGTGGGCCAGTTCATTCCCTCCAGCTACCGGGCCTATGCGGTCGACATGGACGGCAGCGGCCGGCGCGACTTGTGGCGCTCGCTGCCCGATGCCCTGGGTTCGGTGGCCAACTATATGGCCCGCCACGGCTGGCAGACGGATGCGCCCATTGTGCTGCCGGTGGGCTCGCCCGGCGAAAATCCGCAGGCCGACAGGCAGTTCAAGCCGTCCCGCTCGCTGGCCGAACTGGCTGAAAGCGGCCTGGAGTTTGACGCGGGCGGCCTGGATGACGACGTGCAGGCAGCTGTGGTGAAGCTTGAGCAGGAAGACGGGCCGGAATACTGGCTGGGCCTGAACAATTTCTATGTCATTACCCGCTACAACCGCTCGCCGCTGTACGCCATGGCCGTTACCCAGCTTGCGCAGGCCATAGTCGAGCTGCGGCCGTGAAGCCTGCCCGCCTGTTGCTCATTGTGCTGGCCGCGCTTGTGCTGGCCTCCTGCGCCAGGGAGGTGCGCGATGGCGCACCGGCGCGCGGGCTTGATCCGGCGCTGATCAAGCGCCCCAACCCGGCCCCCGAGCCGCGCAGCGCCTACGGCAACCACAGCCCGTATACGGTGCTGGGCAAAACCTATCACGTTCTGCCCAGCGCCAGCGGCTACCGCGAGCGCGGCACGGCATCGTGGTACGGCACCAAGTTTCATGGCCGCTCGACATCGTCGGGCGAGCCCTATGATCTGTACCAGCTCACCGCCGCCCACCGCAGCCTGCCGCTGCCCACCTGGGTGGAGGTGACCCGCCTGGACACCGGCAAGACCAT
>DATGSU010000233.1:0-14266 GCA_035302305.1 Wenzhouxiangella sp.
GGCCAGTACGCCAAGCCGCGCTCGGCCGATATGGAAACCCGCGATGGCGTGACCTTGCCCAGCTACCGCGGTGACCTGGTCAATGCGCCCGAGTTTACGCCCGAGGCGCGCATACCCGATCCGCAGCGCCTGCTGCGCGGCCACGCCAGCTCGGCAATGACCATAAACTTCATTCGTGCGCTGGTCGATGGCGGGTTTGCCGACTTTCACCACCCCGAATACTGGAACCTGAGCTGGGTGGAGCATTCGCCCCAGGCCGCCGAGTTTCAGCGCATTGCCGAAAGCATTGGCGATTCGGTGCGCTTTATTGAAATCATGACCGGACGCAAGCCCGGCAACCTGCGCCGCGTGGATTTTTACACCTCACACGAGGCGCTTCATCTGCCGTATGAGCAGGCACTGACCCGCCGGGTGCCGCGCCAGTGGGGCTGGTTCAACCTGTCCACCCACTTTCCGTGGATTGGCATGCGCACTGCCGAGCTTGAAGGGGCCCATGTTGAAATGTTCCGCGGAATACGCAATCCCATGGGCATCAAGGTTGGGCCAGACATGAGTGCCGACTGGCTCAAGGGGTTGTTGCGCACGCTCAACCCCGACAACGAGGCCGGACGCATTGTGTTGATTCACCGCATGGGTGCCGATCAGGTGGCCGACAAGCTGCCGCCGCTGATTGAAGCAGTCAAGGCCACGGGTTCACCCGTTCTGTGGGTTTGTGACCCCATGCACGGCAACACCGAAACCACCAGCAACGGCGTCAAGACGCGGCGTTTTGCCAACGTGGTTGGTGAGGTCGAGCAGTCGTTTGATGTGCATGCCGCCTGCGGCACGCATCTTGGCGGTGTTCATCTGGAGCTGACCGGCGAAAACGTGACCGAATGCACCGGCGGCGCGCGAGCGCTGGATGAAAACGACCTGGGCCGCGCCTACAAGACCACGGTCGATCCAAGACTCAACTACGAACAGGCGCTGGAACTTTCCATGCGCATTGTCGGAAAGCATCGCAGTTTGCGGGGCTGACCGAAAACACCGACTCCAATAATGAACGGGGCCTGCAATTGCAGGCCCCGTTGTTTTATGGCTGTGCAACTTGCGTTTGCAAGCGCCGGGGTGGAAGCCTACTCCACGGTGATGGTAATACGCTCTGATTTAATCGGTGGATCATGCGGAATGTGCAGATAATCACCCAGCAGCAGCTGCAGGCTGTGTTCGCCAGCATCCAGTTCGAGCGTGGTTTCGGTTTGCCCGCCGCCGAAGTGGAGCACGTGGTCGGTGGTGGGAAGCGGGCGATCCATGGCTGGCATGTCCTGCTCAGAAACATCGACCAGCAGGTGATGGTGGCCGGTGTTGTCATGCTCGATTCCGGCCGGCGCAATGCCCATGCCGCTCAGTCCAAAACGGATGGTCAGCGGGCTGCTGACCGTGTCACCATCGCTCAGGCCAATGAAATAAACACTGGCACTGTCAGGTGCTGCTGTGCGCGGCATCTCGTCCTGGGCCCACGCCAGCAGTGAACAGGCTGCAAGGCCCGCAGCAAAAACAATCATCAAGCTTCGGTTTCTCATCGATTTCTCCTGATTGCGGGTTAAAGCAGCGACAGGACGGCCTGGCGTTCGGTGCGCAGCTCCTTGTCGGTGGCGTCCAGCCGGTCACGCGAGAATTCGTTGATTTCGAGACCCTGGACAATGCTCCACTGCCCATTTTCGCAGGTGCAGGGATATGAAAATATCACGCCCGGCTCTATACCGTAGCTGCCGTCGGCCAACACAGCCATGGACACCCAGTCGCCGTTGCCAGTGCCCAGTACCCAGTTGCGGATGTGATCAATGGCGCTGGAGGCGGCTGAAGCCGCGCTGGATGCACCGCGTGCCCTGATGATGGCCGCGCCGCGCTGCTGGACGGTCGGGATGAATTCATTTTCATACCAGTCGGAATCAACCTGTTCCGTGGCCGGCTGGCCGTCAACCAGGGCATGGTGAATGTCCGGGTACTGCGTGGAGCTGTGATTGCCCCAGATGGTCATGTTTTTGATCCGGCTGGAATGCGTACCTGTTTTGGCCGCCAGCTGGGCCAGCGCTCGGTTGTGGTCCAGACGCGTCATGGCGGTGAAATTTTCCGGCGGCAGGTCGGGGGCATTGGCCTGGGCAATGAGGGCATTGGTGTTGGCCGGATTGCCCACCACCAGCACTTTGACATCGCGGCTGGCCACCTTGTTGAGGCTTTTGCCCTGCGGGCCGAATATCTTGCCGTTTTCAGCGAGCAGGTCGGCGCGCTCCATGCCGGGGCCGCGCGGTTTGGCGCCGACCAGAATGGCGATGTCGGCGTCCCTGAAGCCCGTATCAAGTTCGGTTGTGGTGACAATGTCGTGCAGAAGCGGAAAGGCGGCATCTTCAAGCTCCATGGCCACGCCTTCAAGTGCATCCATGGCGGGTGGGATTTCCAGCAGCTGCAAAATAATCGGCTGATCGTTGCCCAGCATGTCGCCGGCGGCAATTCGGAAACAAAGCTGGTAACCGATTTGTCCGGCTGCACCGGTAATGGCCACGCGTACGGGTTTTGCCATGGTCTTGCTCCTGCAAAAAACTTGATCAAACCCGCGATTCTAACGCAAAGCCGGACGCGCCCATGCCTTCTTTGTGAAACGGGTCAAACAAACGACCGGGGCAAACGGCTATATTGTCGAGGTTCAATTCATGTTTTAAGGAAGCACAACAATGCGTATCTTGTTTGCCGTTGTTTTTTCACTGACCACCGTGGGCCTGGTGATGGCCACTCCGGTCGATGATTTCTGGAGTTCGCTAAGCGACCTGTGTGACCAGGCGTTTGAGGGGCAGGTGGTGCAGGAGCCCGAAAGCGAAAGCGATTTTGAAGGCCAGAGGCTGGTCATGCACGTACGCGACTGCAGTGACAGCCGGATTCGCATCCCCTTTGTGGTTGGAGACGATCTGTCCAGAACCTGGGTTCTGACCCGCCACGGCGAGCGTATCGAACTCAAGCATGACCATCGCAATGAAGATGGCACGCCCGAGGAAGTCACCATGTACGGCGGCACAACCACCAACGCCAACCGGGCGGATATCCAGTATTTTCCCGCCGATGAGCAAACCCGCGAAGTGATTGATTACGCGTTTTCAAATATCTGGCAAATGGCCATTGAGCCGGGCGAGCGTTTTGACTACGGCGTGCGTCGTCTGGGAACGCCCCGCGTGTTTCTGGTGGAATTTGATTTGACCCGCAGCGTTGAGCCGCCGCCGGCGCCCTGGGGCTGGGAATAACCTGCCTGTTTTCACGCCCGTCCGATTGAAAAGGGCTCCGATGGGAGCCCTTTTCGCGGTGCGTGCCGGCCGCTGACCGCAGCTTCAGGCGTACTCCGACCCCGGGTGGTAGTGTTTCACTTTTTTCAGCGTAATCTGGTCGGTGTGGTCCATTTCGCCAATTTTGGAAATATCCAGCAGCAGACTGGAACTGTGGTCAAATGTGCCGTCCTCATTGAATTTGAACGTGCTTTCAAACCTTTTGGTTTTGGCGTGCTGCATCAGGTGCCTGTTCTGAAGAATGCCGTATGAGTCGTCACCTGGCACGGCCGAAAAATTCAGCTCCGTGTCGTAGAGCCCGGCATCGGCGCCGGCAATCACGGCGATACCGCGCCCGAATACGACCACCCGCATGACCTGGCCGTTGACCTCATCCCACAGCAGAAAGCCGGTTTCATCGTGGAATGGATCCATGCCCTCCTCGCCGTGGCGCCAGTCGGTCATTCTGTAGTTCAGCCCGTGCAGAATCTGGTCGCCGTTTTGCTGCATGGGAATGGGCTTGAACCATGAACGTTCAAAATAGCTTGTTTTGGTGATTTCATCCGACTGATGGCGGTATGAAACATCCACCCCGTTGTTGCCCTCCCATTCACCAACCAGAGGGCTCAGGGGCCCGAGTTTTCGTGGGCCTTGCAGTTGCGTCATGCTCCATCTCCTTCAATTCATTGGGATGAGCCTTGAATATACGCTCTGCAGGACGGCGAATCCAATTGATGGATTCTATATGCTCCATTTGCTCCGGCTATTGGGGCATAAAAAATGAATCATTCAGGCGGTGCGCGTCAGGTACAGCCACACGGCCGCCGCCAGCGCCAGCGCCGCACCGCTGGCCAAAGGCACAAGCAGACGCCAGCCCAGCTGGCGACCGCCGATTGAAAACCCGAGGATGCTCTTGAATATGGAGTTGATGCTGACGGCAATGATGATGCCGACGGTGGCAACCCGCAGCGCCAGCCCTTCACTGCCCATGCGCGCCAGCGACAGGGTGATGGCGTCGACATCGGCCAGCCCCGAGACCGCAGACAAAACCCACAGGCCGGCGCTGCCGGCCCATTGCGAGAGCGCCTTGCCAAGCACCATGATGGTTGTCAGAAAACCGGCGTAAATGAGCGCTGCACGCAGCTCCATGGGGTTGCGCATCAGTCCGCTTTCGTCAACATCTGTCTGGGCGCGCCTGGCATGCAAAAGATAGGGCGCCACGGGAGCCAGCGTGGCGATCAGCAGCAACAGGGCCGGCAGCCACAGCCACTCAAGAAGCGGTGCATGAACAATGGTGGTGACCACAACCATGCGTCCCAGCATGGCGCTGCAGGCCAGCAGAATGCCGGCCGCCAGGGTGCTGGACAGCCCGGGTTCGCGGGCTGCCATGCGCGCCAGGGCCAGGGTGGTGGCGGTTGATGACGCCATGCCGCCGAACAGGCCGCCGAAGACAATGCCGCGACGCGGGCCGGCAATGCGAATGGCAACATAGCCAAGAAAGGAAATGCTGCTGACCAGCACCACCAGTAGCCAGATAAAATGGGGATTGAAGGCCTGCCACGGGCCAAACCCCTCGTTGGGAAGCAGGGGCAGCAGCACGACGGAAATCAGCAGCAGTTTCAGCCCTGCCGTCAGCTCCTGGCGCTGCAGCCGGTTGAGCAGCGCGTGCAGCTGGGCCTTGTAGCCAAGAAGCATTGCCATGACAATGGCGGCCGCGGCAGCAATGACGATATTGCCCTTGCCGGCCAGCACGGCAAAAAGATAGGTGGCCATGGCGGCTACTTCACTGGTAATGCCGTAATTTTGGCTGGTGCGGGCGGACGTTACATACGCCGTGGAGCTGGCAATAACCAGCCCGATGAAAACCAGGCCAATGAGCCAGTAGGAATTGTCCTGGCTGATCAGGCCGACAGCGCCGCCAACCAGGCCAATCAGGCTGTAGGTGCGCAGACCCGCAACGCGCTGCCCTTCCTGCGCCTCGCGAAAATGCCAGCCGCGCTCAATGCCAACCAGCATGCCTATGGCCAGCGCCACCGCCAGGTTTGCAAACTGCATGATCTCGGGGTTCATGATCTGGAACTGTCCTTATCCATTCACAAATCGGAGTATGCTCAATTCATCGGCCTGTGGCCGGTGCCCGACCCTTGCCACACGCCGAACACTATAATGGCGGGCTGACCTTTTTAACCGGGATTTTGCATGAAACTCCGCAATATAGCGATTATTGCTCACGTTGACCACGGCAAAACGACGCTGGTTGACCAGCTTTTGCGCCAGTCGGGTGAATTTGCCGACCATGAACAGGTTGCCGACCGGGTCATGGATTCCGACGATCTGGAGCGCGAGCGCGGCATCACCATTCTTGCCAAGAACACGGCCATTCGCTGGCGTGACTGGCGCATCAATATTGTCGATACGCCGGGGCATGCCGATTTCGGGGGCGAGGTCGAGCGCGTGCTGTCCATGGTCGACTCCGTCCTGCTGCTGGTGGATGCTGTCGATGGCCCCATGCCGCAAACACGTTTTGTTACCCAAAAAGCCTTTGACATGGGTTTCAGCCCGCTGGTTGTCGTCAACAAGATTGATCGGCCGGGTGCGCGACCCGATTGGGTGGTGGATCAGGTTTTTGACCTGTTTGACCGCCTGGGCGCCAGTGAGGAACAGCTTGACTTTCCGGTTGTTTACGCTTCGGGGCTGCAGGGGTTTGCCGGCCTGGATTCCGATGTTTCCAAAGGTGACCTGACGCCACTGTTTGAAACTCTGGTTGAACACGTTCCCCCACCGCAGGTGGAGCCTGACGGCCCGTTCCAGATGCAGATTTCAAGCCTCGCCGACTCTGAATATGTCGGCCTGATTGGCGTGGGCCGCATCAGCCGCGGCACGGTGCGGCCCAACCAGAACGTGACGGTGGTGGATCATAAGGGCAAGACGCGCCCGGGCCGGGTCTTGCAGGTGCTGGGCTTTCAGGGCCTCAGGCGCAAGGAGGTGGATGAAGCCCGCGCCGGCGACATCATTGCCGTTTCCGGCGTGGAAGACATAGGCATTTCAGACACGCTGTGCGATCCGCAGCATGTCGAGGCCTTGCCCGCGCTGAGCATTGATGAGCCGACCATTCACATGACCTTTCAGGTCAATGATTCTCCCTTTGCCGGCCAGGAAGGAAAGTATTTGACCAGTCGTCAGCTGGGGGCCCGCCTGCACAGGGAGGCCACCCACAACGTGGCTCTGCACGTCAACGATACCGATGATCCGGAAAAGTTTGACGTGGCCGGTCGTGGTGAACTGCATTTGTCGGTGCTTATTGAAACCATGCGCCGCGAAGGTTACGAGCTGGCGGTGTCGCGGCCGCGAGTGCGCACCAAGGATGACGGCCAGGGCGGCGTTCTGGAGCCCTGGGAACAGGTGGTTCTTGACATTGAGCAGGAGCACCAGGGCCCGGTGATGGAGGCCATGGGCGAGCGGCGCGGGCAGCTGAAAAACATGGAGCCGGACGGTCGCGGACGGGTGCGCCTTGAGTATCTGGCGCCGGCGCGTGGCCTGATCGGCTTTCAGACCGCCTATCGCACCATGACATCGGGAACCGGGCTTTTCTTTCGCGTGTTTGACCACTGGGGGCCGGCAACCGAGCGGCTGGCCGAGCGCGCCAACGGCACGCTGGTAAGCATGGACAACGGCAAATCGGTTGCCTTTGCCCTGTTCAATCTTCAGGACAGGGGCAAGTTGTTTATCGGCCCCGGTGAGGACATTTACGAAGGCCAGATTGTTGGCCAGAATGCCCGCGATGAGGATCTGGTTGTCAACCCCATGCGCGGCAAGAAGCTGTCCAACATGCGCGCAGCCGGCAAGGACGATGCCGTGCTGCTGACACCGGCCACGCGCCTGACGCTTGAACAGGCGCTGGAATTCATCAATGATGACGAGCTGGTGGAGGTGACGCCCGAACATATTCGGCTGCGCAAGCGCCTGCTCAAGGAGCATGAGCGCAAAAGAGCCGCCCGGACCGGTACCTGAGGGCGACACTGCTGCCGCCCGCCAGCGGGAGACAAATGGACATGACGGGTGCAGAAAACAAGCCTTTCGAAAACAGGCAGATCCCGGCAGATGAGCTGCCCAGCTACCGATGGATAGATTTTCAGCCGGTGGCAGCACGCTACCTGTTTTGGGCCCTGATGACCGGGCCTGGAATCTGGCTGCTCATCGCCACGGGTCTGCTGGTGGTAGCGGAAACCGGCCTGCTGCCTGTCGATGGCCTTGAGTGGCTGCCGCTGGTGCCGCTGATCATTGGCCTGTTTTCCGTGGCCATGACCTGGCTGGACGCAAATTACCGCAGCTGGGCCCTGCGTGAGCACGACCTGGTGTACCGCTCCGGTGTTATCTGGAAAAAGACGGTTATTCTGCCTTTTGTGCGCATTCAGCATGTGGAGGCCGTGCAAGGCCCGCTTGAGCGAAAACTGGGCTTGATGCGGCTTAAATGCTTCACGGCGGGCGGGATGACCGCCAACTTGATTGTTCTGGGACTGGACCATAACCAGGCCCGCCGAGTGCGCCGATATCTGCTGGAACAGATTTCAGATGCGGATGAAGGTGGGGACAGTGCCGCGAGCGCTTCGGTTTTGGATGACCAGCAATGAGCCTGAATGACCTGAATGAGTGGCAGCGGCTGGCGCCGCTGGCGCTGGTGGCCGCGGTCATCGCGGGTTGGGTCAACTTTGTGCGCCGCAATATCCTTGCCTTTGTCGGCGCCGGTGCCGGGCTGTCCCTTGCGGGCACCATTGGCACGCGCGGCCTGTTGCTGGCAGCGGCAGGCCTGCTGCTGCTCTCCCTGCTGGGCAGCATCGTGTATTACCGTCGTTTCCGTTTTCGTGTTGACAACGGCGCGCTGCGCGTGCGGCGCGGTCTTTTTGAGATAAAGGACATGCGGGTACGCTTTGCGCGCGTGCAGAACGTGGGTTTCAGCCAGCCGTTTTATTTTCGCCCGTTCGGCCTGGTGCGTTTTATGGTGCAAACGCCCGGCTCGCAGGGAAACGAGATCGATTTGCCCGGCATACGCCTGGAAGTGGCCCAGGCCCTGCGTGACCGGATAGCCTCGGCCAGTGATTTGATGCCGGAAAAAGCGCCTGAAACAGCGCCTGAAACAGCAGGCCTTGCTGCAGACGAACATCCGGGCACGCTGTTTTCGGCCGGCGCCGGCCGCCTGTTTCTGCACGGGCTGGTCAGCAATCAGGTGTGGGTGCTTGCGGGCGCGATGGGCTATCTGATCAGCAGCCTGGCTGCCGAATTTGGTGAACTGGTCGAGCGCCAGGGCAGTGAAATTGCGTCATTGACGCCTTCAGCGGCCTGGTTTGCGTTGTTGGCTGTCGCAGCTGTCGGCGCCAGCCTGGCCGCGCTGTTCGCTCTTTCAGGTGCATTGTCGGTTGTGCGGTTTTACGGTTATGTCCTGCGCGATTCCAGCCAGCGCTTTGTGGCGTCCGGTGGTCTGCTTGATCGGCGTGAACAAACCATTCGTCACAACAAGCTCACCGGGCTGGCCATTACCCAGAGCGTTCTGGGCAGGCTGGTCGGCATGTATGCCGTGACCCTGCAGCAAACCAATGCCGGCGCGCTGCAGAATGAGCAGGATGCGCGCCGCATTGTTGTGCCCGGGCTGCGCCGGAACGATCTTGCTCTTGTGGAGCGCCTGATGCCGGGGCTGGAAGATTCTGAAGCTCTGTGGCCGGTCAGCAGCCGCTTGCGCACCTGGCTTTGGACGCGCCCTGGCGTGGTGCTGCTGGCCGCGGCAATGGCGGCCGTATTGGCGCTGGAACTGCCCCTGTGGCTGCCGCTGGTTGCGGTGCTTTTGCACTTGCTTCTTGCCCAGCGTGCCTGGCGCGGTCGCGGCTGGCGGGTGGCGGGTGACTTTTGTCACGTGCGGCGCGGCATTTTCGGGCGCAGGCACGAAGTGTTCCGGCTGGACATGGTTCAGCAGGCGGCCATTGCCCAGTCGCCTTATCAGCGCCGCCATAAACTGGCCACGCTGCGCATGCTGCTGCCCCACGGCTGGATCAGCCTGCCGTTTGTTCCTCTTGCCGAAGCGGATGACCTGATCAACCTGACAATCTGGCGCGTTGAAACAGCGCAGCATCATCGCGTTTGAGTTGCCTGCCTGTGCGGGGCAGGGCGCTGTTTACGCCCGTGATAAAATGACCGGCTTTACCCGTCATTGTTGAGGCAACAAGTTTCTGGCATGAGCAATCAGACGCCCGGTTCTCTGTTTCGTCAGCTGGTTGCTGACAATCCCCCGCTGCCCGTTGTGGGCACCATCAATGCCTACTGCGCGTTGCTGGCCGAAAAAGCCGGCCACAAGGCCATTTATCTGTCCGGCGCCGGCGTGGCCAATGCCTCGTTCGGGCTGCCCGATCTGGGCATTACCCAGCTGGCCGATGTGGTCGAGGACGCGCGCCGCATCACCGCGGCGTCCGATTTGCCGCTGCTGGTGGATGTGGACACCGGCTGGGGCAGCGCTTTCAATATCGCCCGCACGGTGCGCGAGATGGAGCGCGCCGGCGTGGCCGCCATTCACCTTGAAGACCAGGTGGCCGCCAAGCGCTGTGGCCACCGGCCCAACAAGGCGCTGGTCAGCCCTGAAGAAATGGCCGACCGCGTCAAGGCCGCCGTGGATGCCCGGACTGACGATTCATTTGTGTTCATGGCGCGCACCGATGCCTATGCCGGCGAGGGCATGACCTCTGCGGTCGAAAGGGCCGGGCTGTATGTGGAAAATGGCGCCGACATGATCTTTGCCGAAGCGCTTCACACCCTCAACGAATTTGCAGAGTTTGCCCGCCAGGTTGATGTGCCGGTGCTGGCCAACATCACGGAATTCGGGCAGACGCCGCTGTTTTCCATCGACGAGCTGCGCCAGGCCGGCGCCGGAGTGGCGCTGTATCCGCTGTCGGCGTTCCGGGCCATGAGCCGGGCTGCACTGGGTGTTTATCAGGCTATAGCGCAGGACGGGCACCAGAAAAACGTCGTTGCGGACATGCAAACCCGCGACGAACTCTACGATGTGCTCGACTATCACGAGTTCGAGCGCAAACTGGACGAGTTATTCAGCTAAGGAGTTGACATGAGCAACAAAAAGTCAGGCGCCGGCCTGCGCGGGCAGTCTGCCGGACAAACCGCCATTTGTACCGTCGGGGCATCCGGCGACGGGCTGCATTACCGCGGCTATGCCGTTGACGAACTGGCCGAAAAAACCAGCTTCAACGAGGTGGCGCATCTGATTCTGAAAGGCCATTTGCCCAACCGGGAAGAACTGACCGCCTACAGTGAACGGCTCAAGTCGCTGCGCGGCCTGCCCGATGCGCTCAAGGAAGTGCTCGAGCGCATTCCGGCATCGGCGCATCCCATGGACGTGCTGCGCACGGGCTGCTCGTTTCTGGGCAACATTGAAACGGAAGAGAGCTTTGACCAACAGCAGGATGCCGCCGACCGTCTGCTGGCGACTTTTCCGTCGATGATCAACTATTGGTATCACTACAGCAATGACGGGCGTCGCATTGATGTTGAAACCGACGACGACAGCATCGGCGGACATTTTCTGCATCTTCTGCACGGCAAAAAGCCCAGCGATCTGCACGCCCGCATCATGGACGTGTCGCTGATTCTGTATGCCGAGCATGAATTCAACGCCTCCACATTCACGGCGCGGGTTTGTGCGTCAACGCTGTCAGACCTGCATTCCTGCGTGACCGGCGCCATCGGCTCGCTGCGCGGGCCGCTGCACGGCGGCGCCAACGAGCAGGCCATGGCCATGCTCGAGCAATATCACAGCCCCGAGCAGGCGCGCGAGGACGTGCTGCGCAAGCTGTCCGAAAAGGAGCTCATCATGGGCTTCGGGCACGCTGTCTACAGGGTCAAGGACCCACGCAACGCCATCATTCGGGAATGGTCGCGCAAGCTGTCCGAGGACGTTGGCGACGACACGCTGTTTGCGGTCTCCGAGATGGTGGAAAAAACCATGTGGGAAGAAAAAAGACTGTTTGCCAACGCCGACTTCTATCACGCCTCGGCCTATCATTTCATGGGCATTCCCACCGGCCTGTTCACGCCCATTTTCGTCATGTCGCGGGTCACCGGCTGGTGTGCGCACATCATGGAACAGCGCGCCAACAATCGCATCATTCGCCCCGGCGCCGACTACACCGGCCCCGAGGACCGTCCGGTGCCGGACATTTCCGAGCGCTGACAGCGCGACTCAATCCGACCGCCGCGTCATGGCGGCGGTCAGGATGAGGCGCATGGCGTCCTCGAAGGGCATGTCGACCGGTTCGCACCACGATTTGGGGATAAATACGGTATAACCGGCCAGCTGGTAGCTGAGCGGCAGGTAGACGGCCACCTCTTCGCTGCTGCCAAAGGGCAAGCTGTCAAAGTTTTCGCGGGTGACAAAGCCCATCATGGTCACGTCAAGCTCGGGATGGCGAACCATAACCACCTGGTTGCGCCTGTCTTCCTTGCTGCCTGAAAAATACTCGACAAAATCCTTGGTGGCCCGGAATATGGATTTGACCAGCGGCATGCGGTCGAGCAGCGCTTCGCCAAGGTCGACCACGCGCCGAAACAGCCAGTACTGACTCAGAAGTCCAACGGCAAAGACAATGACGATGCCGCCGGCAATGCCCATGCCAGGGACATACCAGGTTTCGGGCATCAAAAGCCTGAACAGTCGGCCAATCATCCCTTCGGCCAGCATGCCCAGCCATACGACAATGGCCAGCGTCAGGCCAATGGGGACAAGCGTTGCCAGCCCCTTGAAAAAAATCTTGATGATGCGGGCGGTGGTGGTGTCGCTGTCTTCATTCCGGTTTGTTGTCATGTCATCTTTTGTGGCGTGAAGTGTCAGTGCGGGATGGCTGTCTTCTTATGGGTTTCCGGCCCGGGCGCCAGCTCCACTCATGTCTGTGTGGTTCGTGACTCCGGCCGCGGGGACAGCTTGCAGAAGGTGGCACAGGCAATCCTGGTGAACCACCCGCGCATCGGTTGTGAGCATGACCGGCATGATGGTGCGGCTGACGATGATTTTGCCATCGACAACCCTGAAGCAATCGCTGTTGTGGCCTGGCCGATGGGCGCTGACCCTGAGGGGCTGCAAGACCGCCGGCTTGATGTGCCCCAGCACGGTGCCCGGCGGTATTGACCTGAAGTTGAACTGCTCAAGGTCGGGCCGCAGGACAATGTCGGCCTTCGCCTCGCCAAAGCCCAGGCTGTGTTGCGGGTTGGCAAAAACGGTGGCCGCCATTTCAAACAGACTGAGAGAGCTGCCGGAAGGTGGATCAAGAAATTTCTCGCCGTCTTCAAGAGCGCTGAGCAAATAGGTCCGGGCATGGTCTGCGCCCGCAGGCAGGTGGGGTGGCCCGCATTCCAGGGTGATGGCCGGGCAGAACGCTCCAAACGCCCGGGACTGGGTGCCGCGCGGGTGGGTAAAGTACAGCGCCGTGGGCGAGAACCTGGCGGCCAGCGCCAGATGACCCGGCTCAAGATGATTGAGTGCACTGTAGTGGGGGTTGTTGCCGGTGTTGTTGTGAATGTCCAGGCAGGCCAGCGGCTGCTGCATTTCAATATGTGCCGTCATGCGGCCAAAAAGCCGGTGCAGCGGGCCAGGCGTGCCATCGTGGCCGGGCCAGCAGCGGTTGAAGTCGGGCTGTCCGGGAAGAAAACGCCGGTTTTTGGCGGCTGCCTCAACGTTGCCGATCATCAGGATGAGGCTGCGCGGCAGCGTTTGGCGGGCGTATGTTTTTCCAAGCAGGTGACGCACGGCGTCCCAGCCGGAAATCTCGTTGCCGTGCTGCAGTACACTGACCACCAGAGGTTGCTTGACCCGCCCCGGCAGATGGAACAGCTTTGGGCCATCAAGCTTTTCGTGCAGCCGTTCGGCTGGCAGAGCAAGCAGGCCATCGGGCAGGTGTTCGCTGATAAAGGATTCCATGACCTGCTTAAATTACATGTTTGCGCGGCTGGTGTGAAGCCCTTGAAACAGGGCCGGAACTTGCGTTAAGTTTCGGCGGTCTGGAAATTGTGTGTCTGCGGCATGATTTCTTAAAGTCAGGGACATTGAAAAAACAGAGATTCAACAGATGCTGGTAGCCAAAGATCTGACCCGGCGCTTCGGCTCTTTTGTTGCCGTTGATCGCCTTTCTTTCGAGGTTGAGCCCGGCACCGTATTGGGCTTTCTTGGGCCCAACGGGGCGGGCAAGTCGACCACCATGAAAATGCTGACCGGTTTTCTGACCCCGTCCGCCGGCCGCGCCAGCGTGTTTTCACACGACGTGGTGCAGCAGCCCGTGGCGGCGCGCCGGCTGATTGGTTATTTGCCCGAGGGTGCGCCGCTTTATGACGAGCTGACGGTGGCCCAGCTGCTGCGCTTTGTAGCGCGGGTGCGCGGGTTTTCGGGGCGTGAGCAGGCGCGGCGCATTGCCGCCGCGGTTGACAAGCTGGAGCTTGCGCCGGTTTTGCAGCAAACCATAGAAACGCTGTCCAAGGGCTTCAAGCGCCGGGTGGGCCTGGCGCAGGCCATTTTGCACGACCCGCCGGTGCTTGTTCTTGACGAGCCCACCGATGGCCTGGATCCCAACCAGAAGCAGCAGGTTCGCCGCCTTATCCGCGCCATGGCCAGCGACAAGATCATCGTTATTTCCACCCATATTCTTGAAGAAGTGGACGCCTTGTGTACCCGCGCCATGATCATTGCGCACGGCCGTCTGCTGGCTGACGACACGCCGGCCGGGCTGCTGGCCCGGTCCCGCTACCACAATGCGGTAACCCTGACCGTTGATGACCCCGAGCGGGCTGCCTCCGAACTCAGCGGCCTGTCCGCGGCGCGCGAGGTCGAGGTGCGCAATGCGCGCGTGACGGTCTTTCCGTCGGGTCGCGGCAATCTTTTCCAGGAGGTGTCCGGGCTCATCAACGACCGCGGCTGGAAGGTCCATCAGCTGCAG
>DATGSU010000234.1:0-9038 GCA_035302305.1 Wenzhouxiangella sp.
GTAGGCGTCTGCAATCTGTCGGCGCTCGGCGTTGAAGGCTTCAAGATGTGTCAGCTTGACGCGCAGGATGGCGGCCTGGATTTCGTCCAGGCGGCTGTTGTAGCCCACCACTTCGTGATCGTAGCCATCCACGCGCCGCCCGTGGTTGCGCAGCATGAGGATGGCATCGGCCAGTCGATCATCGCTGGTGGTAATCAGCCCGCCGTCGCCGCAGGCACCAAGATTCTTGCTGGGAAAAAAGCTGAACGCCCCGGCCAGGCTCATGCTGCCGGTCTGGCGCCCGTCAATGGCGGCGCCGAAACTCTGGGCGCAGTCCTCGATCAGAACCAGGTCATGATCATCGGCAATGCCCTGCAGGGCGTTCATGTCGGCCGGCTGGCCGAACAGATGCACCGGCAAAATGGCGCGCGTGCGTTCGGTAACCGCCGCCCTAACCCGGCCAGGGTCGATGTTGAAGCTGCGCGCGTCCACGTCGACAAACACCGGCGTGGCCCCCACGTAGGCGATGGCCTCGGCAGTGGCAATAAAGGTAAACGGCGGGGTAATGACCTCGTCACCAGGGCCGATGCCGGCAGCGCGCAGGGCCAGATGCAGCGCGTCCGTTCCCGACGCACAGCCTATGGCGTGGCGCACGCCCAGCCATTCGGCCAGCTCAGCCTCAAGCGCGCTGACATTGGGCCCCAGAATGAACCGTGTATCGCGCAAGACGGCGCTTATCGCTTCACCAAGCGCCGGTTCCAGGCGCTCGTGACCGGCGCCAAGGTCCACCATGGGTATGGGCTTCATGCCTGTCTGCTCAGGGCTACAGGTGATCCCGACTCGACCATGTCGCGAATGCGCATGGCGATTTCAAGCGCACGCGCGCCATCCTCTCCGCTGACCACCACCGGCGCACCTTCCCGAACCGAGGCCACAAAGGCCTCGATTTCGCGCATAAGCGGATCGTGATCGTCTTCGAACGATGATTCCTCGCGCAGAATCTCGGGCACGCCGGGGAACATTTCCTCGTCGCCCAGCCGGTGAATGGCCAGCCCCGAATTCTGGAAATCGATGGAGATATAGGCTTCGGGCTGAAAAATGCGCATGCGCCGCTCCGA
The DNA here is from genome assembly GCA_035302305.1 of Wenzhouxiangella sp. Lineage (GTDB taxonomy): Bacteria > Pseudomonadota > Gammaproteobacteria > Xanthomonadales > Wenzhouxiangellaceae > Wenzhouxiangella. The sequence continues at coordinate 1,098 of DATGSU010000234.1, forward strand.
CTTGAGGCTGACCCGGCTGGAGGTGACATTGGCCACGCAGCCGTTTTCAAACTCCAGGCGGGCATTGACGATGTCCAGTTCATCGGAAAGCACCGATGTGCCGCTGGCCGCAAGGGAGCTGACCGGGCTTTTGACCATGCCCAGAATCAGGTCAATGTCGTGAATCATCAAGTCAAGAACGACATCAACATCGGTGCCGCGCAGCTTGAACGGCGCCACCCGGTGGGATTCTATGAAGAGTGGATTGAGCTCAAAATCGCCCAGGTCCACGAATGCCGGATTGAAGCGTTCAAGGTGACCGATCTGAAAAACCACGCCACGCTTGCGCGCCAGCTCCACCAGGCTGCGCGCCTCTTCAACCGTGCTGGCAATGGGTTTTTCCAGCAGCACGTGAATACCGGCATCAAGAAAGGCGCGCGCAATTTCAAAGTGACGGCGAGTGGGCACCGCGATGGACACCGCCTCCACCTGATCCATGACCTGCCGGTAGTCGGTCAGCGCCCGACAGCCGCAGGCCTCGGCCGCTGCAGCCGCTGCCCGCTCGTCAATATCCACCACGGCCACCAGCCGGGCGGTATCAATGGCGGCAAACTTTTGGGCATGGAAACTGCCCAAATACCCCACCCCTATGACGGCACATTTGGTCAGTTGCATAGCAGACGGTCAGACATCAGGAACTCACTGGCGCAGCAGCCGCCATCAGGATCGGCTGCGCGATTTGTATGGCGGAGAGGGAGGGATTTGAACCCCCGAACGGGGCAAGCCCGTTAACGGTTTTCGAGACCGCCGCATTCAGCCGCTCTGCCACCTCTCCATAAAAACCACGCCCGAAGGCACCGGCCCTCGAGCACGAAAAATCACCCGGCGCAGCCCTGCGGGTTGCACGAGGGAGGGATTGACTGCGCGCCACTCCGGGATGTTTGCCGATACCGGGGCGGCAGCGGGCTGCATTATAACCGAGCGTGATTTGCAGCCCGGCCCTTATTGTGTCCGCCACCGGGTGCGACAGCATCCATCAGGCCTGTTCAAGCTGCTGCCGCAACCAGCTTTCAACCGACGCAAGCGCGGCCGGCAGTGCCTTTGCATCGCGGCCGCCCGCCTGGGCAAAGTCGGGTCGGCCACCACCCTTGCCGCCCACCTGCGCGGCCACGTGGTTGACCACATCGCCAGCGCGCAGGGTGCCGGTCAAATCCTTGCTGACACCGGCCACCAGGCGCACGCCGCTGCCGGCAACCGTGCCCAGCACGATCACGCCGCTGCCCAGCTTGTTCCTGAGCTGGTCGACGGTGTCGCGCAGGCTGTTGGCGTCGACGCCGTCAAGCTGTGCGGCAATCAGACTGACGCCGTTGACATCCACTGCCTGCGAAGCCAGGTCGGAGCCCGCAGCAGACGCCAGCTGGCCCTTCAGACGCTCCAGATCCTTTTCAAGGCTGCGCGAGCGCTCAATAAGCTGATCGACCCGCTCGGTCAATTTCTCAGGGGAGGTCTTGAGGCGAACCGAGGCCTGGCGCACGGTATTTTCAAGAGCCTGCAGCCAGTCTATGGCCGGTTTTCCGGCCACGGCCTCGATGCGCCGCACGCCGGCCGACACGCCGCTTTCAGAGGTGATCTTGAACAGCCCGATGTCACCCACCCGCTCGACATGGGTACCACCGCACAGCTCCATGGAAAAATCGCCAAACCGCAAGACGCGCACGGCATCGCCATATTTCTCGTCAAAAAACGCCAGTGCGCCTTCCCTGATGGCCTGATCAAACGCCATTTCCCTGATTTCAGCAGGCGTGTTGGCCTGGATTTGGTCGTTGACCAGCTTCTCTATGGCCGCCAGCTCGTCCTGAGTCAACGGCTGCGGATGCGAGAAATCAAAACGCAGGCGATCCGGCGCCACCAGCGAGCCTTTTTGCTGCACATGGCTGCCCAGCACCTCGCGCAGAGCGGAATGCAGCAGGTGCGTGGCTGAATGATGACGCACGATATCGGCGCGCCGGGCAGTGTCTATTGATCCTGAAACCTGCTGACCGGATTTGAGCGTACCGCGGCCCAGGCGGCCAAAATGACCGTGAAACACACCGCCAAGAAAACGTGTGTCGCTCACTTCAAAGCGCGCGCCGTCATTTTCGAAAACGCCGGTGTCGCCCACCTGGCCGCCGGATTCGGCATAAAAGGGGGTGCGATCGACGATTAAAACCGCATCCTGTCCGGCTTCAATCGCATCAACGCGCTGCCCATTGACCAGTATGGCCAGCACCCTGGCATCGCTGACGGCGCCGTGTTCATGGCCCAGAAACTGCGTGGGCTCAATTTCGGCGGCCAGCCCGGCCGGCATGATGTCGGCCCCGTCAAAGTGACCGGCGGCCCGCGCGCGCTCGCGCTGCGCTTCCATCGCCGCTTCAAAACCGGCTTCGTCCAGCGTCAATCCGCGCTCGCGCGCAATGTCGCGGGTCAGATCAACCGGAAATCCATAGGTGTCGTAAAGCCGAAACACCACCTCGCCCGGAATTTGCTTGCCGGACAGTTTTTCAATGGCTTCTTCAAGAAGCCCCATGCCCTGATCCAGGGTTTCACCAAACCGCGTCTCCTCGCGCGCCAGCACGTCAACAATCTGCCGCTGCGCAGCTGCCAGCTCCGGCCAGGCGCTGCCCATGACGTCGACAAGCGGCGCCACCATACGGCTGAAAAACGGCTCGCCGCAGCCCAGCTGGTGGCCATGGCGGATGGCTCTCCGGATAATGCGGCGCAGCACATAGCCGCGCCCTTCGTTGGACGGCAGCACGCCGTCAACAATGAGAAACGCGCAGGCGCGGATGTGGTCGGCGATCACCTTGAGTGAATTCGAGCCGGTTTCGCTGGTGCCGGTCACCTTTGCCGCTGCGGCAACAAGGTGTTTGAACAGGTCGATGTCGTAGTTGGAGTGAACGCCCTGCAGCACTGCCGCCAGGCGCTCCAGGCCCATGCCGGTATCCACCGAGGGCGCAGGCAGCGGCGTCATGCTCCCGTCCGCTGCGCGGTCATACTGCATGAACACCAGATTCCAGATTTCGACGTAGCGGTCACCGTCCTGGTCGGGCGTCCCGGGCGGCCCGCCGGGCACGTCGGGACCGTGGTCATAGAAGATTTCGCTGCACGGGCCGCACGGCCCGGTGTCGCCCATGGTCCAGAAATTGTCCTCGGCGCCTATGCGCGAAAAACGCTCGGGTGAGACGCCAATCTCATCCAGCCATATGGCCGCCGCCTCGTCATCGTCCTCATACACGGTCACCCACAGCTTTTCAGGCGCAAGCGCGCAGACTTCGGTCAGAAATGTCCAGGCATAGCCGATTGCTTCGCGCTTGAAATAATCGCCAAAGCTGAAGTTGCCCAGCATTTCGAAAAACGTGTGGTGGCGTGCCGTATAGCCGACGTTTTCCAAATCATTGTGCTTGCCGCCGGCGCGCACGCAGCGCTGCGCGGTAACGGCACGCGAATACGTCCGCTTTTCAGAACCCAGGAACACGTCCTTGAACTGCACCATGCCGGCGTTGGTAAACAGCAGGGTGGGGTCATTGGCAGGCACCAGCGAACTGGACGGCACAATGCGGTGATCGCGCTGTTCGAAAAAATCCAGAAACGCCTGACGGATTTGGGCGGTCGTTTTCATGCAATTCAGATATTGGGCGGGTTGGGCCGGTGCCCGCGCTCAATCGCGGGCTTCATAACCGCCAATTCTACACGCGCCGGCCAAACAACGGACAGTGCCGTCGGGATTTCACTCATGCGCAGGGAGCAGGAGCAGGATCAGCGCACCGGCACAGCGTCTGTCAAAAAAAGCGCTCAGTCAAACAGCTCGCGAAAATGTTCGTAAGTGAACCCGCGCCGCAGCAGGGCTTGCTGGCGACGCGACTTTTCCCTGAGATCTGCCGGTGGGCTGTCTCCCCAGCGCCGCTTGTACCAGGCAGCAACAATGCCCGGCCAGTCGGGCGAGTGCTCGGCCATGGCGCGGCGCGCCAGGGTCTCGTCAATACCGCGCTGGGCAAGCTCGGCCTGAATGCGGCGCGGACCATAGGATTTTTCAATGCGCTGGCGGGCAAAGCCCTGGGCAAAGCGCTCGTCCGACTGCAGGTCGAGCGCGGCCAGGGCATCAATCTCCGCCTCTGCCTGCGCCTCGCTCCAGCCGCGCTGCACCAGCTTGCGGGACAGCTCCCGGCGCGAATGCTCGCGCCGGGCCAAAAGCCGCGTGGCCGCTTCACGCAGCGCTGCGGCTTCATTGCTGTCCTGACTGGTCACAAACGCAGCTGCCGGTTATTCGACCGGGGCATCTTCCTTTTTAGCCTCGGCAACGGTATCGGGCAACAGCTTAGCGCGCAGCTGCTGTTCAATCTCGGCGGCCATTTCCGGCGCCTCCTCCTTAAGATACTGACGCACGTTTTCCCGGCCCTGCCCAATGCGTTCGTCACCATAGCTGTACCAGGCGCCGGCCTTTTTTACCAGGCCGTGCTCCACGCCCATTTCAATCAGCTCGCCTTCGCGCGAGATGCCCTCGCCGTACAGAATCTGGAACAGTGCCTGACGAAACGGTGGCGCCATCTTGTTCTTGACCACCTTGACGCGGGTTTCATTGCCCACCACTTCATCGCCGCGCTTGATGGCGCCAATGCGGCGGATGTCCAGGCGCACCGAGGAATAGAACTTGAGCGCGTTGCCGCCGGTGGTGGTTTCGGGCGATCCGAACATGACGCCGATCTTCATGCGGATCTGGTTGATGAAAATGACCATGCAGTTGGTGCGCTTGATGTTGGCCGTCAGCTTGCGCAGGGCCTGGCTCATCAGGCGCGCCTGCAGACCCACGTGGGAGTCGCCCATCTCGCCCTCGATTTCGGCCTTGGGCGTAAGAGCGGCCACCGAGTCGACAACGACAATATCCACCGCGCCGGAGCGCACCAGCATGTCGGTAATTTCCAGGGCCTGCTCGCCGGTATCCGGCTGGGAAACCAGCAGATCATCCACGTTGACGCCCAGCTTTTCGGCATAGGTGGGGTCGAGCGCATGCTCGGCATCGACAAATGCTGCCGTGCCGCCGGCCTTTTGCGCCTCGGCCACCGCGTGTAGCGCCAGCGTTGTCTTGCCCGACGACTCCGGCCCGTACACTTCCACAACCCGGCCGCGCGGCAGGCCGCCTATGCCCAGCGCAACGTCAAGCGCCAGCGACCCGGTGGACACCACCGGCACATCGTGGCGGTTGGCGTCATCGCCCATGCGCATGATTGCGCCCTTGCCGTACTGTTTTTCGATCTGGCCCAGCGCCGCAGCCAGTGCCCGCTTGCGATTGTCATCCACGTTAAACTTCCTCCTGATTGATTCCTTGGGTTGCTGCCGCAATGGCCGTAGCCGGTGATTATCCCACAACGACCGGGCCGCTTATGGCCGGCAGCCAGCCAAGAACGCTTTTCCTACCGTCTATCCAGCTGCCGTCTTACCCGTCAAGTATAGGCATGCCCTTCTCATAAGCTGAGAATGCCTCGAAACATGATGCAGCGCAGCGATCAATGCGCTAGGATTCGGCTTTTCAAACTGCAGGGAACGCTCTGTTGCCCATCATTCTTCGCTGCCTGCTCCCGGCGCTCTTCCTTGGCGCGGTCATCTCCTGCTCCCCTCAAAGTGCACCGCAGCAGTCGCCCAATCTTCTGCAGCCCCATTTTGTCGATGCCGAGGGCAACCGGACGCGCTCGTGGGTGCTGATCAACCACGCCAATCCGGGCTCATACACGCTGGATTTCAAGGACGATGCCGTTCGCATTGAAAGAGTCGGGCCCGAACCCTGGGCGCGCTTGCAGCAAAGCATTAGCGGCGAACAGCTCGAGGCGGCCGGCGGTCAGTGGGTCGCTTTTGCCGCCGAACTCAAGGGCCATCTGGACAACAGTGAACACCCTCACTTTTCAGGCGAGTCGGGGCTGCATGTGCAGCTGGTTGGCAAACCGCCCGAAGACCTGCGTGCCCGCGCCCAGGGTGTACGCTACACCGAAGAACACACGCTCGGCATTCCCGTTGTCGCAGATATTCCCGACTGGCAGCTTCACGTGCTTGAGTTCTACCTGCCCGAAGACATTCAGCGCGTGGAAGCGGCCCTGATCATGGCCAGTGGCGGCTGGCTGAAAATGCGCAACCCCGCTCTGCGCGTAATAGCAGAATAAGCGCTGCTGCCCATCAGCCCCGCAGCGGCCAGGATTCAACCACCCTGTAGGGCTGCCCGAAAACAGACTGCACCAGAACCAGCTTGCGGGGACGCCAGAACAGGGGCTCGGGCTGCGGCAAATACGGCCGGTCGGACACGCGCCGGTACAGCGTGACGTGGGGCCGAAAGGGCCGACTATCGAGCGTCAGCCCGGCGCCGACCAGTGCCTGACAGACGCGGGCATGCAAAGCCAGCAACTGCTGGCCTGCATCACCGCCCAGCCACAGCACCTGCGCGCCGGGAAACCACCCGAAGCGATCAAGCCCGATCTCGCCCACCGGGCAGAGGACACCGTCCACGGCCGCGACGATCTTCGCCAGCCGTTCGGCCGGCTGACTGCCCAGAAAAACCAGCGTCATATGCAGGTTGTGATCCGGCACCTGGCGCCAGCCACGCGCACCGACGAGCTGCCGGCGGCGGACAATCTGCGCGCGCAGCTCTTCATCCGGCCAAAAGGCCAGAAAAAAGCGCCGGCTTGCGTTTTTCGATGCCCGATCCGACACGGCAGCCCGTCAAGGCTCCTTTCAAGTCTTGAGGCGCTGCAGCAGGCCGGTCAGGGCAACGGCAACGCTGGCGCGCCGGACATCGTCACGCCCGCCGGCCAAGAGGTGAGTTTCGGTTTCAACCACGCCACCCGGAAGTGCCCAGCCAAAGCACACCGTGCCCACCGGCTTGTCCGGCGTACCGCCGTCCGGCCCGGCAATGCCGGTGGTGGATACGGCCATATCGGCATCGCTTTCCTCAACCGCGCCGCGCGCCATGGTGGCGGCCACCTCCTCACTGACTGCGCCAAAGCGGTGAATATCAGCCGCATCCACGCCCAGAAAAACCTGCTTGGCGCGATTTGAATAGGTCACCAGCCCGCAACGAAACCACTCCGAGCTGCCGGGCAGGTCGGTGCAGATTTTGGCCAGCAACCCGCCGGTGCAGGACTCGGCGGTGGCCAGCGTGCGCCCCATCATGGTCAGTTCGGCCGCCAGCGCCGACGCCAGCAGCTGCAGGGACTCATCGTCGTGGGATTTGTAATGCCGGGATTTGGCCATGGTCTTGCTCCTTGAAACGTACAGCAACCTGCCTGGTCAACAGCTATAGTCTAGCGGCAATGTCCACGAAGCAGAACGTGCCGCAACAGCACCTGCACAATTGATCTGCGCTAATCTTTCACCTTCTTCAATTGAATCGCCTCCTGCATTACGTGATTACCCGATGAGCAGTTCCAGAACCTCGCACACTCCAATGATGCGGCAGTATTTGCGCATCAAGGCCGATTATCCGGACACCCTGCTGTTCTTCCGCATGGGCGATTTCTACGAGCTGTTCTTTGAGGATGCGCGCACGGCCGCCCGCCTGCTGGACATTACGCTGACCCAGCGCGGCCAGTCGGCCGGCGAGCCGGTGCCCATGGCCGGCGTGCCCTACCACAGCGCCGACAGCTATCTGTCCCGCCTGCTCCGGCACGGCAAGTCGGTGGCCATTTGCGAACAGATCGGCGACCCGGCCACATCAAAGGGCCCGGTGGAGCGCAAGGTGGTGCGCATAGTCACACCGGGAACCGTCACCGATGAAGCCCTGCTTGAGGACCGGTCGGAACGGCTGCTGGCCGCCATTTGCCCAGCCGACGGCGGCCACGGGCTGGCCTGGCTGGATTTGGCTGGCGGCCGGCTGCGCTGCTGCTTTTTGTCATCGGACACCGAGCTGGGCGCCGAGCTTGAGCGCCTGAAACCGGCGGAAAT
>DATGSU010000235.1:0-3518 GCA_035302305.1 Wenzhouxiangella sp.
CACCCAGGTGGGCGAGGACATCCGCCTGTTTGTCATGGACCTGAGCGAAGACCACAGCGAACCCATGGTGTTTTTCAACCCCGAGCTTTCCGGGCATGAAGGCAGCCAGACCTATGAAGAAGGCTGCCTGTCGGTGCCCGAGCATACGGCCGAGATCAAGCGCGCGGCCACCGTGCATGTGCGGGCGCTGGATATTGACGGCCAGCCGTTCGAGCTGCAGGCCGAAGGGCTGCAGGCGGTGTGCATACAGCACGAGGTTGACCACCTCGACGGCAAGCTGTTCATCGACTATCTGTCGCCGCTCAGGCGCCGCATGATCGACAAGAAGCTGCGCAAGCGCAAGGCCGCCATGCGCGAGCACGCGGCGGTTTGATGCGCATTGTATTTGCCGGTACGCCGGCCTTTGCCCTGCCGGCGCTGACGGCCCTTGTCAGCAGCGCCGCATGGCGTCCGGTGGCCGTTCTTGCCCAGCCCGACCGGGGCGCCGGCCGCGGCCGCAAGCTGCGTTTTGGCCCGGTCAAGCAGGCGGCGGTGGAGGCCGGCATCGAGGTGTTGCAGCCACATACGCTTAAAGATGCCGAGGCCAGGGCCGCGCTGGCTGATCTGCGTCCCGACCTGATCGTGACCGCCGCCTACGGCCTGCTTCTGCCGCCCGAGGTGCTGGCCGTGCCGCGCCTCGGCTGCTGGAACCTGCACGCCTCGCTGCTGCCGCGCTGGCGCGGCGCCAGCCCCATCAACCAGGCGATTCTGGCCGGCGATGAACAGACGGGAATAAGCTTGATGCACATGGACGCCGGCCTGGATACGGGGCCGGTCATTCTGCAGCGCGCCGTGACCATTGGCGATGACGAGACCGCCGGCGAGTTGCATGATCGGCTGGCCGCACTGGCAGCCGAGGTGCTGGTCGACGGCCTTCAGAAGATGGCGGCCGGCCAGCTGCCGCAGCCGGCCAGCCAGGATGATTCGCTGGCCACCCATGCGCCGCTGATCAGCAAGGCCGATGCCGAGCTCGACTGGCAGCGCCCGGCTGAAGAGCTGGCGCGCATGGTGCGCGGCTATCACCCGTGGCCGGTGGCCACCGCCGAAATCGACGGTCGCAGCTGGCGCATTCACCGCGCCCGCGCCGCCGATGGCCGTGCCACCCCCGGCGAGGTGATTGCCGGCCGGGGGCCCGATGTGGTTGCGGTAGGCTGCGGCCGGGGCGTGCTGGAAATCGAGCGTCTCCAGGCGCCGGGGCGCAGGCCGGTGGCCGCCCGCGACTGGTTCAATGCCCGCCGGACTGTGGCGTGAGCGGGGCCATATCGCCTTGAGCCGTTTCTTCCGCCATGCCGGCTGACGGTTCGCGCCCCAGGCAGGCCGCCGCCCGCGCGCTGCGCCTGGTGCTCGACGACGGGCGCGCGCTGGACGAGGCCCTGCAGCCGCTGCTTGAACCGCTCGGGCAGGCCCGTGACCGGTCCCTGACGCGCCGGCTTTGTCACGGCGTGCTGCGCGACTGGCCGGCGCTTGACTGGCTGGTGCGCCAGCGGGTGGCCAGGCCGCTGAAGGGACGCAACCGAACGCTGCACTTTTTGCTGGCCGCCGCCATTCACGAACTGCGCGACGGGCGCGAGCCGGCGCCGGCCGTTGTGCATGCCAGCGTGGCCGCCGCCCGCAGCCTGGGTGGACAAAGGCTGGGCGGGCTGGTCAACGCCGTGCTCAGAAACTTTGGCCGGCAGCAGGAAGCCCTGCTCGCAAGCCTGCCGGACACGCCGGCAGTTCGTCACGGCTACCCCGGCTGGCTGATCGAGCGCATTCAGCAGGACCACGGTGCGCGTGCCGATGCGGTGCTGGCCGCCGGCAACGCCGTGCCGCCGCTGTGGCTGCGGGTCAATCGGCGGCGCAGCTCGGTGCCGGAATACCGGCGTTTGCTCGCCGACGCCGGCATCGAGGCGCAGGCGGTTGCCGGCTTTGACGACGCGCTGGTGCTTTCGCAGCGGGTGGCCGTGCGTCAGCTGCCCGGTTTTGACGACGGTCTGGTGTCGATTCAGGACGGCGCAGCCCAGCTGGCGGCCGACCGGCTTGAACTGGCTGATGGTTTGCGCGTGCTCGACGCCTGCGCGGCCCCCGGCGGCAAGTCGGCGCATATTCTGGAGCGCGCCCGCGTTGACCTGACCTGCCTGGACATCGATACGCAGCGCCTGCAAAAAGTCGGCCGCGGGCTTGAACGGCTGGGGCTTGCGGCCCAATGCCTGGCCGGAGACGCCACGCAGCCGCAGGGCTGGTGGGACGGACAGCCGTTTGACCGCATTCTTGTTGACGCCCCCTGCTCGGCGACCGGGGTCATCAGACGCCACCCCGACATCCGCTGGCTGCGCCGGCCCGGAGATATTGCCAGCCTGGCGGCCACCCAGCAGGCATTGCTGGATGCCCTGTGGCCGCTGGTCAGGCCGGGCGGTATCCTTGTCTACGCGACCTGCTCGCTGATCGGGGCAGAAAATCACCAACAGGCCCATGCGTTTTTAAACCGTCATGCAGATGCTCAGGAAGTCAAAATTGCCGGCCCGGCCGGCTTTGAAACAGCGCCGGGATGGCAAATTCTCCCTGGCGACCGTGACTGTGACGGCTTTTATTATTGTGCTGCTCGCCGGCTGCCGTAACGCCGACAGGATAGATTGGCACGTGGACTTTGTCGGCCCGGCGCTGGCAGCAAGCGAAGACGGAATCGATTTCACTGCCGGCGTCGATCTGGAACCCAGCCCGGCCATGATCGAGGCCCTGGAACGCGGAGTGGGCATCACTTTTCTGGTCAGCCTGCGCGCGTCCAGCCACCGGCTGTGGCTGCCGGGGCTGGATGTCCGCCGCCGGCACCGGTTTCGCATTGACTACCTGCCCCTGAGCCGCTATTACCAGCTCACCGATTTGCACAACGAGACGCGCGCCACCTACCCGCGCTTCAACATGCTGGTGCGGGCCCTGCGCGAACCCCGCTCGTGGAGCATTCCGCTTGAGCCCGACGACTCGGTGTCCCTGGTCAGGGCGCGCATTCAGCTGGACCGCACGCGGCTGCCGTCGCCCATGCGCCTGCCGACCTGGTTTCAGCCCCAGTGGTGGCTCAAAAGCGACTGGTATTCGTTTGACCCGCCGGGCGGGGACGAAGCGCAGTGATCAGCCGGCGCACACGGCGGCGCATTCTGAGGGCCGCGCCCTTTGCGGCCGTGCTCATGCTGTTGCTGACCTCGCTGTACCTGGTGTCCACGGTCGAGCAGGAGGCCACCCAGCTGGGGCGTTTGGCCCAGTGGATTTTTGCGCTGGCCGGCGCGGCCGTGGTGGTCTTGCTTGGCGTCATCATCGGCCGGGTGGTGCGCCTGGTTCAGCGCCTGCGCGCCGAACGGCCCGGGGCGCGGCTGACGGCCCGCCTGGTGGTGGTGTTTGTGGTGCTCACCCTGCCGCCCGTGGTCATTCTGTATCTGTTTGCCACCCAGTTTCTCAGCGACACCATTGACGGCTGGATGGACATTCAGGCCGAGCAGGCGCTGGCC